>NZ_JBJQLJ010000020.1:0-82928 GCF_046486385.1 Escherichia sp. WS33
CCTGTGTAGTACGCCGTCTGCGTTTCTCCGGTCCTAAGACATCAATCATCTGCTCTCCAATGACTAGTCTAAAAACTAGTATTAAGACTATCACTTATTTAAGTGATATTGGTTGTCTGGAGATTCAGGGGGCCAGTCTAAAAACCATGGACCCTATCCGACCACAGATGGATTGACCTGCTCCCCATAAGCAACATATCTCAATGTTATCAATGTCGTTATCATTGTCCGCTCCTAACAGGCAGGAGATGTTCGTGGCCCAGCAGAACGCCCCTGTTTGATGGCCTTCATTCTGCAGCAACCGGACGGCTGCTTAGAGCGAGAATCAGACATTAGCTTAATTTCAGAAATGACGATTTGTGATTGAACCTCATTATTATGAAATCTATACAAAAGCAAGCATAAAAACTCCACTGGTGTAGAATCGAATTCGGTTAAACCCGCTCTCACCGGAGTTTTACAGAACGGAGCCGCGGGAAAACAAGCTTGTTCTACCTTGGTGTGGGATCATCAGTTCGCACGCATCCGCTATAAATGGTATCAGCATCGGTTGGGGAAACCACAACATTTAGCGTTATCCACTGAAACGGAGGATAAGTCGCCAGGGCTGGGCGGCAGTTCGGTAATATACGCTCAGTGCTTATATGCGCTCAGTGTTTAAATGAGAAAATCAAAACTTGAAGGGGGTTGCGCTGTCCGTAAGCATGCGCTGTAATCTGTTCATACTGGCAGGCACTGTCCGTCGCTGATACGGTGAGTGAAATCAGTCAGGCACGGCGTCACTTCCTGTGACAGCGTCTGTAACTTTTTTTGCTGGGAGAGGGATGGCCAGCACTATTACCATCTCTTGCGTGGCATTGACTTAATTTCCGTGTTTAACGTTTAATAAAAAGGATGCGATATGTTACATAAAAAAGCCAGTCAGGATAACGTTTCCTTCGGGCTTGCCGTACTGAAATATTACCTCCGTTTCAATTCGAAAAACAACCTGCAGGATGCAAACGTGACCGCTGAAGAACTTGTCAGTGAACTGGTCAATATACTCAAAGACACAAAATTCCTATGCACGGCTGAAATAAAATCCAACTTCCCAGGGATCGATGCTCTAGATGAAAATAAAAGGCTGGGACTTCAGATATCCCATGAAAATACAAGTAAAAAAATAAATGAAACTATCGATGTCATCAGGAATAATAATGTCAATAAAGCGATTGACGTTCTTTATTTCTTCATCACCTCCAGGAAACAAAAAAAATACACCATTAAAGCGCAGTGCCCTGGATTGTGCACGGTGGTGAAAAACATACTGGATTTTGACGATCTTGCAAGACTGCTGTCTAAAGATGCAGACAGACTGTCCCGCGCTGAAACACTGCTCAAAAAGGCGATGCCGCGTCTTTATACTGATGTAAAAGCAAAGCATCAGGCAATGCTTGACTGTATTCTTGTCTCAAGAAATGAACTTGATCGTCAGGTTTTCCACGCCAACAGGGTTTTAGAAACACCTGAAGACATGCTGAATTCGCTCAGGGAAATAAGGATAGCCATTCAGAAAGGAGGCGTCATGAATAAGGCTGATGTCATTGTTTCTGAAGCCTTCATGGAAATAATAAAACTGATCATGGCTGCTGAAACCGATATAGCTGAAAAATATAGCATGGGTTTCAGGAAGTACAAGGCAGGAGTCATACCGGCATGGGATTACCCTGAGGCTGGGAACTGTATTGATATTTTAATGAGCATACGTGATGGCATCAGTCACCAGATAAGTATAATAGATGATGAAATCAGAAAGTTAGAAATCCTTGCAAGCTGAAGATACTGTTTTTTTACGGCTCTATTGTATAATCTGGCAATAGAGCTGACCCGCTTTATCCTAGTGTCTTGATACGCGTACGGCAGGGGCCGGATGACAGTCTGGCGGCAAGAGCAGAATTATTATTTATTCGATGATGTGCAGAGAGTTATCTGTAGTGTTTAACTAAAACTGGTCACCACTTTAGAGTTCTTCCGGTATCGTTTTCCGATTCGTTTGGTGGTAACCCACTGTTATACTCATGTGGCCTGAGCGTGCTGTAATACCTAACGATATAGTCCATTATTGCGTGAGCGGGTTGCAGGCAGCTGACCAGTCCCAGTTCTTTCATGAGTCTGCCAGCAGCCAGCGCCACATCTGATAGCCTCTCCGGGTTGCCATGGTGGCGATGCTCTCTGCCCCAGCCGAACCGTGACTTGGCCAGCACCCCCCGTTGATTGACACAGATTGTTCTCAGTAACTTCCACTTTTAGCACAGAGCTGCCTGTCAAATTTAGTTTAGCTCTCTCCATAGTGTGTCAGATTAAGTCTAAGCTCACACATTACGCAACCCACTCATCTATCATATCAGCCCAATCCTGTAGCATTGATGCTCTTTGCTCTCGATATTCAGCTTTGTTGTAGACTGCCCTCACCCCTTTCTGTTCATGTGCCAGGCATTTTTCGATCCAGTCAGTATTGTACCCGGCCTCATGCAGCAGAGTGCTCGCAGTTCTACGGAGATCATGAGGTCCAAATTTAATGAGTGACTGGCCTTCTTTCTGCGCTGCCTTGTATGTTAAAGTCATTACGCGGTTCATCGTCGCACTGCTCATTGGAGCATCGGAATCATAACGAGAAGGAAGAATGTAGTCAGAACCACCGGCAAATGTTTTCAAAGCAATCAGAATATCCATAGCCTGGCGAGACAAAAATACCAAGTGTGGGTTACGCCGTTTCATTCGCTCCTTAGGGATCGTCCACAACGCTTCAGTAAAGTTAATTTCATTCCAGGTTGCATTAGTTAATTCGCTTTTACGTACCATAGTCAACAAGAGAAGCTTTACCGCAGCACGAATCTGAGGCGTTGTTCCTACTTTTTCCATGTACCGGTACATCAAACCGATCTCAGCCGGCGTTAATGTTCGGTCTCTCGGCTCAAATCGAGCGATACTTGCAGGCCGAACCAAATCAGCGGGATTCTCGACTTTCTGCCCTCTTTCTATTGCCCATCGATATACCTGGAGCACAATATCACGCGTATGCACTGCTGTTGCAGGTGCCCCTCTCTCCACTATCGCATCAGTAAGCGCTCTTAAGTCTTCATGGGTAATTTCTGTTAGCTTTTGGTTGCCAAATTTTCTCTCTAGCTCTCGGGCATAGACTGAGCGACGCATATCCCGGGTGGAGTCGGCCATCTGATAGCCACGCAGCCATTTCTGAGCCCAGGCACCAAAAGTTTCAGCATCTTTCGTTCTCGCCTTAGCTCGGGCTTTCTCTTTGGCCGGAGACTTTCCATCAGTAACCATTCGCTTCGCTTCATTGAGACGCTCACGTGCTTCAGCTAACGTTATGCCTCCTACTCCGTAGCGGCCAAAGGTAATGGTTTCTTGCCTGCCATTGATCGAGTAGTTGTAGCGAAAGGAGATTGACCCTGCGGTTGTGACGGCAACATAGAGGCCATCACGGTCATTGACTTTGTAAAGTTTATCTTTGGGTTTGAGATTGCGTAGCTTAGTATCAGTTAGCATGTTTCAACCTATTATTCTTGTTTGATACCATGCTGAAAAACCTCTAAATAACTGGAGTTTTATACTTATAAAACAAATAGATATAAAAAATTAATACCATGCCCCATCAAAAACTCTCAGCATGGTATCGGGCGTAATCCATGGCATTACCAATGAATCATACCCATCAAAATACCACGGTCAAACCGTGCTTGGCGTTGCCAGACATTGCCAAAAATGACTAAGCCAAAAACAAAAAAAGTCCGCAATTACGCGGACTTAAGCATGGTTTAGTGCTTGTTAGTGCCAGACGTTTCTGGTTGGGGAATCATTCCCACTCAATGGTAGCTGGCGGCTTGCCGCTGATGTCATACACCACGCGAGAAATACCGTTCACTTCATTGATAATGCGGTTGGAAACACGACCGAGGAAATCGTACGGCAGATGCGCCCAGTGTGCGGTCATAAAGTCGATGGTTTCGACAGCACGCAGAGAGACAACCCAGTCATACTTACGACCATCGCCCATTACGCCAACGGAACGTACCGGCAGGAACACAGTGAACGCCTGGCTGACTTTGTCGTACAGGTCCGCTTTACGCAGTTCTTCAATGAAGATGGCGTCAGCACGGCGCAGCAGGTCACAGTACTCTTTCTTCACTTCACCCAGCACACGAACGCCAAGGCCTGGTCCCGGGAACGGGTGACGGTACAGCATGTCGTACGGCAGGCCCAGCTCCAGACCAATCTTACGCACTTCGTCTTTGAACAGCTCTTTCAGCGGTTCAACCAGGCCCATCTTCATCTCTTTCGGCAGGCCGCCCACGTTGTGGTGAGATTTGATGACGTGTGCTTTACCGGTTGCAGAAGCCGCAGATTCGATAACGTCAGGGTAGATGGTGCCCTGCGCCAGCCACTTCACGTCTTCCAGTTTCAGCGCTTCTTCATCGAACACTTCAACGAAAACGCGCCCGATGATTTTACGTTTTGCTTCCGGATCGTTTTCGCCAGCCAGCGCTGACAGGAAGCGATCTTCTGCCGGTACGTGAACAATGTTCAGACCAAAGTGATCGCCAAACATATCCAGAACCTGCTCTGCTTCGTTGAGACGCAGCAGGCCGTTGTCGACGAATACGCAAGTCAGGTTTTTACCGATAGCGCGGTGCAGCAGCATTGCGGTTACGGAGGAATCCACACCACCAGAGAGGCCGAGGATGACTTTATCGTCGCCTACCTGCTCGCGGATGCGAGCTACAGCATCGTCGATAATTTTCGCTGGCGTCCACAGGGCTTCACACTGGCAGATATCACGCACAAAACGCTCCAGCATGCGCATACCCTGGCGGGTGTGAGTCACTTCCGGGTGGAACTGTACGCCATAGAAGCGTTTTTCTTCGTTAGCCATAATGGCAAACGGGCAGCTTTCGGTGCTGGCTACGGTGACGAAGTCGGACGGGATAGCGGTAACTTTATCGCCGTGGCTCATCCAGACATCGAGCAGCGGTTTACCGTCTGCGGTCAGCGCATCTTCGATACCGCGAACCAGTGCGCTGTCGTTTACGACTTCAACCTGCGCGTAGCCAAATTCACGTTCGTTAGAGGCTTCAACGTGACCGCCCAACTGCATTGCCATGGTCTGCATGCCATAGCAAACGCCGAATACCGGTACGCCTGCTTCAAAGACATACTGCGGCGCACGCGGGCTGTTTTCTTCGGTGGTGCTTTCCGGGCCGCCGGAAAGAATAATGCCGCTTGGATTGAAGTCACGAATTTGTGCTTCTGTCACATCCCACGCCCACAGTTCGCAGTAAACACCCAGCTCACGCACGCGGCGCGCAACCAGTTGAGTGTACTGAGAACCGAAGTCCAGAATGAGGATGCGATGCTTATGAATGTTTTCCGTCATTGACGCTTATTCCGAGGCAAGTGAAACAGATAATATAAATCGCCCGACATGAAGTCGGGCGAAGAGAATCAGGAGCCCAGACGGTAGTTCGGGGACTCTTTAGTAATGGTCACGTCGTGAACGTGGCTTTCCTGAATGCCCGCACCGCTGATACGTACAAACTCCGCTTTAGTACGCAGTTCGTCGATAGTACCACAGCCGGTCAGACCCATACAGGAGCGCAGGCCGCCCATCTGCTGGTGAATGATCTCTTTCAGGCGACCTTTATAAGCTACGCGACCTTCGATACCTTCCGGCACCAGTTTGTCGGCAGCGTTATCGCTCTGGAAATAACGGTCAGAGGAACCTTTGGACATCGCGCCCAGGGAACCCATACCACGGTAAGATTTGTAAGAACGGCCCTGGTAGAGTTCGATTTCACCCGGAGATTCTTCAGTACCCGCCAGCATGGAACCTACCATCACCGCGCTTGCGCCAGCGGCGATAGCTTTGGCGATGTCGCCGGAGAAGCGAATACCACCATCTGCGATAACCGGAATACCGGTGCCTTCCAGGGCTTCAACTGCGTCAGCAACGGCAGTGATCTGCGGAACACCTACGCCAGTAACGATACGAGTCGTACAGATAGAACCAGGGCCGATACCGACTTTAACCGCGCTGCAACCAGCTTCTGCCAAAGCGCGTGCACCTGCAGCTGTTGCCACGTTGCCGCCGATGATTTGCAGATCCGGATATTTAGCACGGGTTTCACGGATACGCTGCAAAACGCCTTCTGAGTGACCGTGGGAGGAGTCAATCAGCAGAACGTCAACGCCAGCGGCAACCAGCGCGTCAACACGCTCTTCGTTACCCGCACCTGCGCCAACTGCAGCACCAACACGCAGACGGCCTTGCTCGTCTTTACAGGCGTTCGGTTTACGTTCCGCTTTCTGGAAGTCTTTCACGGTGATCATGCCGATCAGGTGGAATTCGTCATCAACCACCAGCGCTTTTTCAACGCGTTTTTCGTGCATTTTTGCCAGCACCACTTCACGGGCTTCACCTTCACGCACGGTGACCAGACGCTCTTTCGGCGTCATGTAAACGCTAACCGGCTGGTTCAGGTCGGTAACAAAACGCACGTCACGACCGGTGATAATACCCACCAGTTCGTTTTCTTCGGTAACGACCGGATAGCCCGCAAAACCGTTACGCTCAGTCAGTTCTTTCACTTCGCGCAGCGTCGTGGTTGGCAGAACAGTCTGCGGATCAGTCACCACACCAGATTCGTGTTTTTTCACACGGCGAACTTCTTCTGCCTGGCGTTCAATGGACATGTTTTTGTGGATAAAGCCGATACCGCCTTCCTGAGCCAGAGCAATAGCCAGGCGCGCTTCCGTTACGGTATCCATTGCTGCGGAAAGCATAGGGATATTCAGACGAATAGTTTTCGTCAGCTGGGTGCTGAGGTCAGCAGTATTCGGCAGAACGGTAGAATGAGCAGGAACGAGGAGAACGTCGTCAAACGTCAGAGCTTCTTTAGCGATACGTAGCATGGGCAATATCTCGACCAGAGTGGTTAATAAATATTGCCGCGGCATTATACAGAGCGTAACCGATTGCATCTACCCCTTTTTGCAAAAAATGCTTGCTATCCCCGAAGGGCGGGTTACTATCGACTGAATAACCTGCTGATTTAGAATTTGATCTCGCTCACATGTTACCTTCTCAATCCCCTGCAATTTTTACCGTTAGTCGCCTGAATCAAACGGTTCGTCTGCTGCTTGAGCATGAGATGGGACAGGTTTGGATCAGCGGCGAAATCTCTAATTTCACACAACCGGCTTCCGGTCACTGGTACTTTACACTCAAAGACGACACCGCCCAGGTACGCTGCGCGATGTTCCGCAACAGCAACCGCCGGGTGACCTTCCGTCCACAGCATGGACAACAAGTTTTAGTTCGCGCCAATATTACGCTCTACGAGCCGCGCGGTGACTACCAGATAATCGTTGAGAGTATGCAGCCGGCCGGTGAAGGGCTGCTGCAACAGAAGTACGAACAGCTCAAAGCGAAGTTGCAGGCTGAAGGTTTGTTCGATCAGCAATACAAAAAACCACTTCCCTCCCCTGCGCATTGCGTTGGTGTGATCACCTCAAAAACCGGTGCTGCGCTACATGATATTTTGCATGTGTTAAAACGTCGCGATCCTTCTCTACCGGTGATCATCTACCCCACCGCCGTTCAGGGCGATGACGCACCGGGGCAAATTGTTCGCGCCATTGAACTGGCGAATCAGCGCAATGAGTGCGACGTGTTGATCGTTGGGCGCGGCGGCGGTTCGCTGGAAGATTTATGGAGTTTTAACGACGAACGCGTAGCGCGGGCGATTTTTGCCAGCCGCATTCCGGTCGTCAGCGCCGTCGGGCATGAGACGGATGTGACCATTGCCGATTTTGTTGCCGATCTGCGTGCGCCAACGCCGTCTGCCGCCGCTGAAGTAGTGAGCCGTAATCAGCAAGAGTTACTGCGCCAGGTGCAATCGACCCGTCAACGGCTGGAGATGGCGATGGATTATTATCTCGCCAACCGCACGCGTCGCTTTACGCAGATCCATCACCGATTACAGCAACAGCATCCGCAGCTCCGGCTGGCACGCCAGCAAACCATGCTTGAGCGCCTGCAAAAGCGGATGAGCTTTGCGCTGGAAAATCAACTTAAGCGTACCGGGCAACAGCAGCAGCGGTTAACACAGCGGCTGAATCAGCAAAATCCACAGCCGAAGATTCATCGCGCGCAAACGCGCATTCAGCAACTGGAATATCGTTTAGCAGAAACCCTGCGCGTACAGCTTAGCGCCACGCGTGAACGTTTCGGTAATGCAGTAACGCACCTCGAAGCCGTAAGCCCACTGTCAACGCTGGCGCGTGGATACAGCGTTACTACTGCTACTGACGGCAATGTACTGAAAAAAGTGAAGCAAGTTAAAGCGGGTGAAATGCTAACCACACGTCTGGAAGACGGCTGGATAGAAAGTGAAGTTAAAAACATCCAGCCAGTAAAAAAATCGCGTAAAAAGGTGCATTAAGCCAGCACGAATTCAACGCGTTTTTTCGATATCAAGCCATGCCCGTGCTGACAGAAGTAATCTACTGCACCGCAGGCTTTTAACACCTGCAACGGTTGATGGCAGTCTGGACAAAGAGCTTTCATTTCAATAATTTCCCCGCAGGATGGGCAACGCGCATGGCCGTTATCCTGATCAAGCACATGCTGACATTGTGGACAATGCAGTTCCATATGAATTCCTCCGGTAGCCATCCCTCTACATTCATAGAGGGAATGGCAGATAAAATACTTACGGATAATTATTTATTTTTCTTGATGTGCTTCATCAGACGCTTACGTTTACGCATCTGGGTTGGCGTCAGGGTGTTACGCTTGTTCGCATACGGGTTTTCCCCTTCTTTGAACTGAATACGAATCGGCGATCCCATTACGTCCAGCGATTTGCGGAAGTAGTTCATCAAGTAGCGCTTGTAGGAATCAGGCAGGTCTTTCACCTGATTACCGTGAATCACCACAATCGGCGGGTTATAACCACCAGCGTGGGCATATTTCAGCTTCACACGACGACCGCGTACCAGCGGCGGTTGGTGATCTTCAACAGCCATCGTCATGATGCGCGTCAGCATAGAGGTCCCCACACGACGGGTGGAGCTGTCATACGCTTCACGTACTGATTCAAACAAGTTACCAACACCACTGCCGTGCAAGGCAGAGATAAAGTGCACACGAGCAAAATCGATAAAGCCCAGACGGAAGTCCAGCGTTTCTTTCACCTGCTCTTTCACTTCCTGGCTCAGGCCATCCCACTTATTCACCACAATGACAAGTGAGCGCCCACTATTGAGAATAAAGCCCAGCAGCGAGAGATCCTGATCGGAAATACCTTCGCGCGCATCAATCACTAACATCACCACGTTGGCATCTTCAATGGCCTGCAACGTTTTGATTACGGAGAATTTCTCTACAGCATCGGTGATTTTGCCGCGTTTACGTACGCCAGCGGTATCAATGAGCACATACTCACGTCCATCGCGTTCCATTGGAATGTAGATACTGTCACGCGTCGTGCCAGGCATGTCATAAACAACAACGCGCTCTTCACCAAGAATACGGTTAGTGAGTGTAGACTTACCTACGTTCGGACGACCCACAATCGCCAGTTTGATCGGCAGACTTTGCGGGTCGAAGTCGTCTTCCTCTTCTTCTTCGCCGTTCTCTTCCGCTTCAAATTGCGCCCAGTATTCAGCGTCTTCGTCGACTTCCTCTTGCGGTGCGAGATCTTCCATCCACGGCAGCAGCACATGCTCCAGCAGACTTAATACGCCACGACCGTGAGACGCGGCGATCGGGTAGATTTCACCTAAACCAAGCGAGTAGAAATCAACCACTGCCTGATCGGGATCCAGACCGTCAGTTTTGTTTGCCACCAGGAAGGTCGGTTTTTCACGGGAGCGCAGATGTTTGGCAATCGCTTCATCTGCCGGCATCAGGCCCGCGCGCGCATCCACCATAAACAGTACGACGTCCGCTTCTTCAATCGCCAGCAGCGACTGTTCCGCCATGCGGGTTTCTACACCGTCTTCTGTGCCATCAATCCCGCCGGTATCAATACAGATAAACTCACGGCCTTCAATTTCCGCACGACCGTACTTACGGTCACGAGTCAGACCCGGGAAATCCGCAACCAGCGCATCTCGGGTGCGAGTTAGACGGTTAAATAACGTGGATTTTCCTACGTTAGGGCGCCCGACAAGCGCGACCACAGGTACCATGTTTAAAGCCTCATTTTTATAAATCATCAGACAACGCACGCTATATTCGCGTCGTTGTTAAAAACAGGAAAACGGCCCCTGTCCAGGAGCCGTTTTCAAAGTGAACGACAGAGACGATTAACGTGTAATAGAGTACACGGTTCCGTCTTTTGCCTGGATCAGCAGTTTGCCGTCAGCGGCAACCGGTTCAGTCTGGAAACCGGAACTATCAACTTTTTGCTGGGCAACGAAACGACCATCTTCGACGTTAATCCAGTGCAGATAACCTTCACTGTCACCGACCACCAGGTTGCCATTATACAGCACCGGAGAAGTCAGCAGGCGATGCAGCAGATCGCTTTGTGCCCACAGCGTAACGCCGCCATCAATGGTCAACGCCATCACCCGGTCATTTTGATCGACCAGATAGATGCGATTGCCGTCGACGATGAAATCATTCACCGAACCCAGTTCGCGTTTCCACATAATCTGACCACTGCGCAGATCAAGCGCCGTCAGGTTACCATTATAGGCCAGCGCGAAAACAACGCCGTTAACAACGACGGGAGTCGTGTCAACATCGCTCAGACGGTCAATTTCGGTAGAACCGGTCGCCTGGGAAATACGCTGCTGCCAAATCATCTGGCCCTGTTCCATCAGCACTGCGCTGACGCGACCATTATCGCCCCCCACGACGGCCGCACCAAAAGCCGTTGCCGGCGCAGACTCGCCACGCAAAGAGAGCGAAGGCATATCGAGGTTAACTGTCCATTTGACAGCGCCGTCAGCTTCGTTCAGCGCTTGTAACTGACCGTTACTGGTGTGGATTAACACCAGACCGTCGCTGACCACCGGGCGCGAAAGTGCTTCACCCGCGACTTTAGTTTGCCATGCCACAGTACCATCGCTGGTATTCAGCGCGTAAACCTGCGCCTTTTCGCTGCCAATGTAGACATGCCCACCAGACACGGTCACACCGCCAGAAAGTAATGCAGGCTCTTTAGAGAACCAGCCATCTTTCTCGGCCAGGCTGACAGACCAGATTTCTTTGCCATCATCCGCATTCAGCGCTTTTACCAAACCAGCGCGGTCCGCTGCA
Organism: Escherichia sp. WS33; assembly: GCF_046486385.1. Classification (NCBI taxonomy): domain Bacteria; kingdom Pseudomonadati; phylum Pseudomonadota; class Gammaproteobacteria; order Enterobacterales; family Enterobacteriaceae; genus Escherichia; species Escherichia sp. WS33. Next base: position 11,330 of record NZ_JBJQLJ010000020.1, read on the forward strand.
TAGACAACGTTGTCCGCCAGTGCCGGATGAAGATTGGAATAGAAGTTGCCAATGCCGCTACCAACGGAAGTACTCCACGCCGTGGTCGGCGTAAACTGGTTTTCAACGGTTGGCAATGGGGACATCTTTACCACATCTTCTTCGCTGTTAAACAGCGAACAGCCGCTTAAAAGGGTAACGGAAAGCAGTCCTGGCAGCAGTAATTTACGCAATTGCATCGGGTCCCTCTCAGATGGACAAATTATTAATTTTCATCTGCATCATTTCGCTCAGTGCCGGAGTAACATCGCTTTTCACGCCTGCTTCCCATGCACTACGCGCACCTTGCTTATCACCTTTGCTCAGCAATGCTTCACCACGCAGGTCGGCAACAATGGCAGCCCACCCTTCACCTTTGATGGTATCAAGGGTTTTCAGCGCGGCATCAGCCTGCTTGAGCTGTACCTGAACGCGAGCAAGACGCAGATTTATCACGGCTTTGAGATTTTCATCGCTCGTGTCTGCCAGCCCCTGTTGTAACTGGGCGGCAGCTTTCTCTAGTTCATTTTTGTCAACAAATTGCTGCGCAAGTTCCAAAGAAGCCAGCGCACCATAAGTATTTTTATTTTCAGCAGCAAATTTTTCCGCCGCCGGGATGCTATCCGGTTTGCCTTCGCTCACTGCGGTAACCGCATTTTGATAGGCAAGAGAAGCGGAGCGTGCAGAATCAACCTGATGGCTGTTCCAGTAGCGCCAGCCAATCAGTGCGCCAACGCCCAAAATCACCCCAACAGCCAGTGCTTTGCCATTTTCAGCAAAAAAGCGTTTAACCGCTTCTACCTGGTCGTTTTCGTTCTCGTAAATTTCCACGCTGTCCTTCTCCTTCCTTAACCCAGTAACGTGCGCAAATGCGCGGCTACGCTATCCTGCGCAACTGCCGTTTGCTCACCAGAGCGCAAATCCTTCACTACTGCTGTGCCGTTAGCCACTTCAGACTCACCCAGCACCACAGCAACGCGGGCACCCCATTTATCAGCACGGGCAAACTGTTTCTTAAAGTTGCCGCCGCCGTGGTTGGTCATCAATTTCACGCCCGGTAATTCATCACGCAGACGCTCAGCTAATGCCATAGCCGCAGATTGTGTATCAGCACCTGAAGCCACCAGGTATATATCGACAACAGGATCGGCTTTAAATTCCGGATTAACGGCCTGTACTAACAATACAAGACGTTCGAGGCCCATCGCAAAACCGACAGCCGGTGTTGCACGACCGCCCAGTTGTTCCACAAGACCGTCATAACGACCGCCTGCACACACGGTGCCCTGGGAGCCGAGACTGTTAGTCACCCACTCGAAAACGGTACGGTTATAGTAATCCAGACCACGCACCAGACGCTGGTTTACGGTGTAAGCGATCCCCGCGCTCTCAAGCAGTTTGCACAGACCGGCAAAATGCTCACGAGATTCCTCGTCCAGATAATCACCTAATGCCGGAGCGTCGTTGAGAAGCGCCTGCACTTCCGGATTTTTTGAATCCAGCACGCGCAGCGGGTTAGTGTACATGCGGCGTTTGCAGTCTTCGTCCAGCTTATCTTTATACTGCTCAAGGAATGCCACCAGCGCATCGCGGTAATTGGCGCGTGCTTCCAGCGAACCGATAGAGTTCAGCTCAAGAGTTACGTGCTCGGAAATACCCAGCGCACGCCACCAGCGGGCGGTGAGCATAATCAGTTCAGCGTCGATATCCGGACCTTGCAGACCGAAAACTTCGCAGCCCAACTGATGGAACTGACGATAACGCCCTTTCTGCGGACGCTCGTGACGGAACATCGGCCCGATATACCACAGACGCTGTTCCTGATTGTACAGAAGACCATGCTCGATGCCGGCGCGTACACAGCCCGCCGTCCCTTCAGGGCGCAGAGTCAGGCTGTCGCCATTGCGATCCTCAAAGGTGTACATCTCTTTTTCAACCACGTCGGTGACTTCACCAATCGCACGTTTGAATAGCGGGGTCTGCTCTACAATCGGCAAGCGGATTTCACTGTAACCGTAGCTGCCGAGCACGTTTTTCAGTGTGCCTTCAATGCGCTGCCAGATGGCCGTTTCGCCAGGCAGGTAATCGTTCATGCCGCGAATGGCTTGAATGTTTTTTGCCACGTTTATTCTCTTTCTGAATATAAAAATGAACCCTCAACGCTTCCCTCAATGTTTCGGGAGCTATGCGGGTTCAATCATACACGGGAAGCGAGGCGCTTCCCATCACGTTATTATTTTTCAACCTGCTGAACGTCAATTCGACGCGCTTCGTCCAGCTGACTGGCTTTCGCACGAATGCGTGCTTCCAGCTGGTCGATCATATCGTTGTTGTCCAGACGGTCTTTGCGCACGCCATCTTCATAGAGGCCGCTTTTCTTGTTGCCGCCGGTGACGCCGAGTGTAGAAACCAGCGCCTCACCTGGGCCATTCACCACGCAGCCGATAATCGAAACGTCCATCGGAGTGATGATATCTTCCAGGCGTTGCTCCAGCGCGTTAACCGTACCGATAACATCAAATTCCTGACGCGAACAGGTCGGGCAGGCGATGAAGTTGATCCCGCGCGAACGGATACGCAGCGATTTCAAAATATCGAAACCGACTTTGATCTCTTCGACCGGATCGGCCGCCAGTGATACGCGCAGCGTGTCGCCGATGCCTTCAGACAGCAGCAGACCTAAACCAATGGCGGATTTTACTGCCCCGCTGCGTGCACCACCGGCTTCGGTGATCCCCAGATGCAGCGGCTGATCGATCTGTTTTGCCAGCAAACGATAAGACTCAACAGCGAGGAAGACGTCAGACGCTTTCACGCTGACTTTGAACTGATCGAAGTTCAGGCGATCGAGATGATCAACATGGCGCATGGCGGATTCCAGCAACGCCTGCGGCGTCGGTTCGCCATACTTTTCTTGCAGATCTTTTTCCAGCGATCCGGCGTTAACGCCAATACGGATCGGAATGTTTTTATCGCGCGCACAGTCAACCACCATGCGAATACGCTCTTCATTACCGATATTGCCAGGGTTAATACGCAGACAATCGACGCCGTATTCCGCTACTTTCAGTGCAATGCGATAGTCGAAGTGGATGTCAGCCACCAGCGGCACGTTAACCTGCTGTTTGATGAGTTTGAACGCTTCTGCCGCGTCCATCGTCGGTACGGAGACACGGACGATATCAGCGCCAACGCGTTCCAGCGCCTTGATTTGATTGACCGTTGCTTCGACGTCTGTCGTACGCGTATTGGTCATGGACTGTACGGCGATGGGAGCACCATCGCCAATCGGCACATTCCCAACGTAAATACGTGTTGATTTTCTACGTTGAATTGGAGCCTGGTTATGCATGAAAAATCTCCCGCGTTACCCGTCTGTTACTGCGCCGGTGATTGTTCGGCATTGAGGGTCAGACGCGCAACCTGGTTAGTTCTGATAAAACGACTCAGATCGACAGGTTTCCCTTGATACTGGATCTGTACTGCGGCTGGCGCACCAATTTTCAGTTTGTATGGTGCCTGGCCGGTTAAGTTCAAATTACCGTCTTTACGCTGCATACCGCTAAACAATTTTTTACCGGTAGCATCAGTAACCTCCAGCCAGCAATCGGCAGTAAAGTTCATCACCAGCGCATTAGGATCAGCCGCCGGCGTAGTCACGCCTGCCTGATCGGTTGGCAACGGCGCAGCGCCATCTGGCGTTGTTGTTGCCGTTGGTGCCGGGGTCGCGGCGGTATCAACATTTGCCTGCGAAGGCGAAACAACCGCATTCTGTTGCGGATCAACAGCTGGTGCTGGCGCAGTTACGGCAGGTGTTTGCGTGTTGGTTGCGGTAGTATCCACAGACGCTGGCGGCGTGGACGTTGTAGCCGGGTCTGTAGTTGTCGACGTATTTAACGGAACACTCTGCCCCTGCTCGCTATTACTGCTCAGTTCCGCCGAAGATTGATCGGCCATAGTGGTGATCTCTTCCTGCTGAGCTTTGTGGTCTTGCCACCACCAGGCACCGCTCAGGCCGATAACCACAAACAACACCAGCCAGGTGAAGGTCATCAGCCAGCCGTCACGTTTTTTGCGGCGTTTACCGAGGGAAAAACTCTGCATAGGCGCAACTTTTGCAGCCCGTAGTGGAGCCTGCTTTTCCAGCCCTGGCAGCAGTTCTTCTTCTGGAATATGTACCAGACGCGCATAAGAGCGGATATATCCGCGCAGGAATGTTGAAGCAAGATCGGCGGGTGCCTTATCTTCTTCAATGTCGCGTACCGTGGAAACCTTCAGGCAAAGTCGCTCGGCAACGGCCTGCTGACTAAGTCCTAGTTGTTCGCGAGCATTACGCAGGCGAGCGCCGGTAGTAAGTGCTTCATTTTGGTCGTGCGTGGCTTCAGTATTCATTCGCTGCAGGTACGTTTAAATGAGAATTGAGATGCCGGTGAACCATCATGCTCACCCACACCGCGAAACATCCGTTAAGTTAACCGTTATCATACAGTATAAGACCGTCTGTGTGCTCGTGACAAAGCCCACATTCACTAAGGCTAACTTACTGTTGCATCGTTACATACTGCCTTAAAGTCAGCAAAAACGCACCGTTAATATTGACCAGACAATTGCAACTTAATACTTCATTCATAAAAGATTACGCCACGGTACATAAAGTAACCGTGGCGTAATGGCTATCAGACCGCTTTAATGTCGATGGCTTCACCCTGCATCCGTTTACGCAGGGTACGTTTCGTACGGTCGATAACATCGCCCGCCAACTGACCACAGGCAGCATCGATATCATCACCACGGGTTTTACGCACAATAGTGGTGAAACCGTAGCTCATCAGCACTTTTGAGAAACGGTCGATACGGCTGTTCGAGCTGCGTCCATACGGCGCGCCCGGGAAGGGGTTCCACGGGATCAGGTTGATCTTACATGGCGTATCTTTCAGCAGTTCCGCCAGTTGGTGCGCGTGTTCAGTGCCGTCGTTAACGTGGTCAAGCATCACATACTCAATAGTGACACGGCCCTGATTGGCGTTGGATTTCTCCAGATAACGGCGCACCGCAGCAAGGAACGTTTCGATATTGTACTTTTTGTTGATCGGCACAATTTCGTCACGAATTTCGTCGTTCGGCGCGTGCAGGGAAATTGCCAGTGCAACGTCGATCATATCGCCCAGTTTATCCAGCGCCGGAACTACACCGGAAGTAGAAAGCGTGACGCGACGTTTAGACAGGCCAAAACCGAAATCATCAAGCATGATTTCCATCGCCGGAACGACGTTGTTCAGGTTGAGCAGCGGCTCGCCCATGCCCATCATCACTACGTTAGTGATTGGGCGCTGACCGGTGACTTTTGCTGCGCCGACGATTTTCGCCGCACGCCACACCTGGCCAATAATTTCCGATACCCGCAGGTTGCGGTTAAAGCCCTGCTGGGCGGTGGAACAGAATTTACACTCCAGCGCACACCCCACCTGCGAAGAGACGCAGAGCGTGGCACGGTCGTCTTCCGGGATATACACCGTTTCGACGCGCTGATCGCCAACGGCGATCGCCCATTTAATGGTGCCGTCGGATGAACGCTGTTCTTCAACCACTTCCGGTGCGCGGATTTCCGCCACCTCTTTCAGTTTGCCGCGCAACACTTTGTTGATGTCGGTCATCTCATCAAAGTTGTCGCAGCAATAGTGATACATCCACTTCATCACCTGATCGGCGCGGAAGGGTTTTTCACCTAAATCTTTAAAAAACTCCCGCATCTGCTGACGGTTGAGATCCAGCAGGTTGATTTTTCCATCTTTCGTGGTGACGTTTTCAGGTGTGACTAATTGTTCAGACATATGCTATTCCGGCCTCGTTATTACACGTTATGGCCCCTGGAGGATTGAAAAAAGAAACGCCCCGGTGAGCGGCTGCTCGTCCGGGGGCGCTGCATTGTACAAATTCTGGCGCACGGATGCCACGTTTGCACGCGGCATTTACGAAATTATTAACGGGTGCGCGGGCACACTTCGCCTTCGCCAAAGAAATAAGCGATTTCGCGAGCGGCAGATTCGACGGAATCAGAACCGTGGGTACCGTTTTCGGTCAGGCTGTCAGCGTAATCAGCGCGCAGAGTACCAGCCAGTGCGTTTGCCGGATTGGTCGCGCCCAGCAGATCGCGGTGACGCTGAACGGCGTTTTCACCTTCCAGCACGGAAACCACGATCGGGCCAGAGGTCATGAATTCAACCAGACCATCAAAGAACGGTTTTCCATCGTGTTCAGCATAAAAGCCACGTGCCTGTTCAACGGTCAGGTGCAGCATTTTGGTGCCGACAATTTTGAACCCTGCAGCTTCAAAGCGCGCAAAGATATTACCAATGACGTTTTTTGCTACCGCGTTCGGTTTGATGATGGAAAAAGTACGTTCAATAGCCATTTTTACCTCTGTAAATTGTTCTGTTGTTGTCTGTACCAGCGTACGAGATGGCGCGGATTATAATGAGCAACAGGGCCGTTGACTATTGATGAAGGTAACATTTTTTTAAAATAAAATGAGTTTTAGCAACAATCAGGGACAAAACAGACTATTGCATGACAAATTTCACTGTCGCGATTTGCCCCACATCATCCATCACCAGCAATTGATAATCACCTTTATCCGTCAAATGCAGGGTCACGTTGCGCCCGCGTTCAGTTAACGGTTCGCCATTCAGAAACCACCAGCGTTCACCTGCCCCTCCACTTGATTGCAACGGCAAAGTCGCTTCCGCTGCGCCCGGTAAACGTTTAATAATCGCGCCATCGCGAACGCCTGTCAGCTGCAGAGGGAGCTGGGCATCGTGACCGTATGACGGGCAAATTGTCGAGGCCGGTGGTAAGCGCACAGCGCGACGTTCTGATGCGGGCAGCCAGGGTTCCAGCGGTAGCGGCCAGACATTTATCATTTCTTGTCGCGCTTGCGGGCAATCAGCGGCAACACGTTTGCCATTTTCATCCAGCCAGATGGGGAAACGAATGCCATTAATGCCTTCCTGCTCCGGCAGTAATAGAGTTGGCGGCTGACTCCCGTCCAGCAGCCAGGTTGCCAGGCGGCGGCGACAGTTACCGTCACCTTCCGGCAAAGACTGTCCGCCCGGCCAGCAGATAACGCCACGAGTGACTGAGTTCGGGCGCGGGTCTTCCGGCAGATTCGCACTGCGCGACAGTAAGATATTATTGACCTGATTCAACAATGGTACGGCACTGGCAAAGCCAAACTGACCAACAACGGGCGTGCCGTCCGGTCTGCCAGTCCAGATCCCAATGACATAGCGAGCGTTAACCCCAATCGCCCAGGCGTCACGATAGCCATAGCTGGTGCCCGTTTTCCATGCCAGTGGGGCGACGCGCGGCAAGGCACTATCCGGCAAGGGTTTCGCTTCATCAGCCATAATCCGGCGAATGATCCACGCCGCCCCCGACGACATTAAAGGCCGTTCAAGCAGCGGATCGTCAGGCTGTAAGCGCAATTTGCCTGCCTTGCCGTGGCGAGCAAACGCGGTATACGCTGCCGCCATATCTTCCAGTTTTGCACCAGCGCCGCCGAGAATGAGTGAAAGATTCGGCGCAGCACCGTTGGGCAAATATAACGGCAATCCAACATTGCGTAACTTTGCCGCAAACCGTTTCGGTCCATAGGCTTCCAGCACCTGCACAGCAGGTAAGTTCAGCGAGCGCACCAGCGCCTCGCTCATGCTGATCGGGCCATGAAAACCGCTATCAAAGTTACCTGGTCGATAATCACCGGTGCGCCGGGGGACGTCTTGCAGCAGTGATGCCGGGTGGATCAAGCCTTCATCCAGCGCCAGACCATAAACAAACGGTTTGAGCACCGATCCTGGCGATCGGATCGCATTGACCATATCAACATGACCAAAGCGTGAATCATCGTTGAGATCAACCGATCCCACCCAGCCGCGAACACGCATATCGGTATGATCAACCACGATCATCGCCAGTGAGCTGCGCGGTGGCAACCGACCTTTCCAGTTTTGCGCCAGTTCTTCCAGACGTCGTTGAAGACCGGCATCCAGCGTAGTAACGATTTTGTCGCTTTTGCTTTTACCGAGCATCATGCGCGAAAACAGCGGTGCCAGTTGCGGCATTTGTCGGGGTGCCAGCCAGATGGGTTCTTCCCTTGACTCTTTTACCTGCTCACGGGACCACGCACCTTGCACGGCCATCCGTTCGAGCACTTTATTACGCGCGGCTTCGGCACGCTCCGGCCAACGATCCGGGCGAAGACGGCTGGGCGCTTGCGGCAAAACCGCCAGCATTGCCGCCTCGGAATAGCTTAAATTCGCAGGCGACTTTCCGAGATAAGCCCAACTTGCCGCACCGATCCCCTGCAACGTACCGCCAAACGGAGCGCGGTTAAGATACAAGGTCAGAATTTCACGCTTAGACAGATGCCATTCCAGTTGCAACGCGCGCCAGAGCTGGCGAATTTTGCCGCCAAATGTTTTGGGGTGAGGATCAAGCAGACGAGCAACCTGCATAGTGAGCGTGCTGCCACCGGAAATAACCCGTCCCGAAGTGAGATCTTGCCATGCTGCGCGCGCCACCGAGAATGGATTCACCCCCGGATGCTTCCAGAACCAGCGATCTTCATAATTGATCAGCGCTTCAAGGTAACGTGGAGAAACATCTTCGATTGTTACCGGATAACGCCAGATGCCGTCAGCATCGGCGAAGCGCCATAGCGGCGTACCATCCTGCGCCACGACCACTCGTGCGGGATTGACTTCATGCAGCGGTAGAGGCCAGAGTTTATCTGCTCCCCACGCTGCAAGAAAAAGGAGAAATGGCGCAGCTGCCAGCGTTATCCAGCAGCCGCGTTTGGTTAACAAGCGAGGCATTTACGGTCGGACAATCAGCAGATCTTCAGCCGCGCCGGTCGCCCGCCATTGGGGAACATACATTGATTCCACCATCGGTTGCGGTACCTGATACGTTCCCGGCGTCACCGCCCGCGCCAGATACACCAGCGTTACCGGTTGGTATTCATCAACGGCAACCGCCGCCACAAAGCGATCGTCACGGAACTCAATGTGCTTAATGCTCGCCTGCTGCATCTGGTTCAGTAAGTTTTGCACTTCGCCACCACTTTGCTCCAGGCTGGCGCTACCGTTCGCCAGATTCTGATTTTCCAGTTCCAGACCCGCAGGCAGCAGATCCACGACTAACGCATCCGGCACGCTGTTACTGGCTTTTACCTGCAACCAGACCAGCACTAGATCGCCGCTACGTAACGAGTCCAGCGATTTGCTCTTACCATCAGTACCAAGAATATGACGCTCGATTTGCAGCACATTGTTCGCCGGTAAAGGTGCGGATTGCGGATAACCGCTGGCATCCATACGCAACCATAACGGCTGATCGCCACTGTTTCTCACCTGCAAGGTGGCAAGTTGATCGCTATTCAGATTGCTGTTTAGCGTTTTCTCGCCTGTCAGCGGCTCAGCTGAGAAAGAGGTTTGCGCCTGCCATTTACCCGGTAAATCCTGAATCGTACGGGCAGCCAGGAACAACGCGTTACTTTCCTGCGTCGATAGCCAGCGTTCACCAAATGCCTGCTGCGAAAGCGTGTTCAGCAAAGTGTTCTGCTCATCGGGTAGCAGTTTATTTTCTTCCAGCAAGGAGAGCATTAACGCGTTGTCGCGCAGTGGACTACCGTAATCACCCAGCCATATCCGCTCATCACTATTTCTCGGCGTTTTCAGCGCCAGCACAATCGCTTCTTCACCACGCGTTGCATCACCCATGGTTTTCAGCGCAACGCCAAGTTGCAGCAGCGGTAAACCAGAAGCGGCATCTGCACGATGCTCCCAGATTTCACGCAGCGCACCCAGTGGTGCTTTTTGCTGACGGGCCAGCACCAGCGCAGCGTAAGACTGAACGGCGAATTTACTGGCTTTGAGATTATCCGCGTACGGGATCGACATCATGCCCGGATCTTGTAAATAGCGCAGCAGACGCTCATTACCCCGGTTAATGGCGTCTGTCGGCACGCTGTAACCCTGTTCGCCTGCGCGGACCAGGAAATCCATCACGTAAGCCGTCAGCCAGTACTCTTCGTCACCGTTTTTATCCCACAGCGCAAAGCCGCCGTTATCACGTTGCATTTGCAGCAAACGGGAAATGCCGATATCGACCGATGCACGGCGTTTCTCATCACTGTCGCCTTTGATGCCCAACGCCTGCAGTTGGGCTGCGTTGGTATAAAGTGACGGGAACAGGCCGCTGGCGGTTTGCTCAAGACAGCCGTACGGATACGCTTTTAACTCTTTGATATAACGTGCAATGTTCAGCGGTGGTTTGCCGCTCAACAACAATTGCCCTTCCAGCGTAACAGGCGAGAAGTTTTGCAATCCATCCGCCGGAATCGCCCATGTCTCACCAGGCTGTAACGCCGTACCGTAATTAACCGTTTGTGCCGGGAACGCCGGACGGACGCCGATTTTCCACTGCTTATGCTGATCGGCAACGGTTTCACCCGGTAACGCTAACCCGCTAATGGTGGCCTGAATTTCTCCATCGCCATAACCCGGCAATGCTCGCACCGGGATAAACAGCGTAGTACGCACACCTGGCGCTAATTCAACGGCTGCGGGTGAATCGCTGACCAGTTCAAGCAAACCACTGGCGGTCAGGGCAACGTTCAGTTTTTGCGGTTTATCGGTAAGATTAGTGATATCCAGCGTCAGACGCGAGGTATCGCCACTCGCCATAAAGCGCGGCATGTTCAGTTCAGCAATCACCGGTGCGGCAACTATCACTTTGCTTTCGTTGCTACCGAAATCATCTGCCGTCCAGGCTTGCGCCATGACGCGCAATTCACCGTTAAAATCGCCAATCGGCAGTGTAACCGAGCCTTCGCCCTGTTCGTTGAGCGTTACCGGCAGCGCCTGCTGCGCGACAATATTGACGTGATTGACCGGCGGTTTACCACCACGTTTCAGCTCATCACCATCGCCACCGAAACGCAGAGCTGCCAGACGCCCCTGACCTTCAATAACCTGACCGTAAATATCGTAAATGTCTGCGCCATAGCGTTTCTGACCAAAGAACGCCTGCCACGGATCTGGCGTGACGTAGTCAGTAATATTCAGCACACCACTATCAACGGCAGACACCAGCACATTCACCTGTTTAGGCTTCTCGCCATTTTTAGTGCTGGCTTTAATTTTCACGGTTAATGGTTGATTCGGCCGCATTTTTGCTGGTGTTTCCAGCGCCAGATCGAGGCGACGGTTTTCATCGCCAAGCGGCAGATGCAACACCCCAACTGCGCGTTTTGGCGTCGCGGAGCGAGATTTATCGCCAGGACGTACTACCAGCGTACTTAAATACAGATCATGACGATTCCAGGTTTTATCGACCGGAATCGTCAGATCCAGCCCTTGAGCCGGAACATCAATCTCTTGCCACCACAACGGCCCTTCACTGGACTCGACCATCGCATAACCTTTACCCGCCGTTGGCGCGGCAATATGCAACTTAATGGTATCGCCAGGGCGATAACTGGCTTTATCCAGTTTCAGCGTGACACGGTCGGGTCGCACGGCACCGCTCCCGTCGCTGTTGTCCTGCCAGCTATAGCCAGCCCAGAAACGCACGCTACTGACCGCTTCATTCGGCGCTTTGACTTCCAGACGATAAGCGCCCCACTCTACCGGGAAACTGACCTTACCGGTTTCATCCGCCTGAAGATCCAGAGTTTGTTCATTTTCGATCAGATCTTTTTGATCAAACTGTGACTGCCAGCCTTCATCTTCTGACCAGTTCCAGTAGTAATCGCGGCGTTCGCGAATCAGGCGCACCTGCAAGCCCGACACGGCTTTTTTCACGCCTTGCGCATCGCTATAAACGATGTCAAAACCGGCGTTACTGCCTTCATCAACAATGGGCTGTTTCACCGTGCTGTCAGTGCGATAATCGTAAACCGATTTCGAGGCGAACTGCGGACGGATCCCCGGCAATGCATCGGCAGGCCAGATAGCCTGCTCAGCGCGGCGCGTCACCGGGCGACCGCCCGATTCCAGCAAACTACCCTGGAAAATAACCTGTAATGGGGAATGCGTTTCCTTCCACTGGCTTTCTGTAGAAACTTCGCCGCGCCCTTTATCATCCAGCGTCAACTGAACTTCATCCAGCGTGCGGGAAAGATTTTCGGCAGCTATATCGCCGAATTCAAAACCAGGTAAGGCTGACACAGCTTCACGCAGTGGGCGCAGGAAAAGTTGCCCTTGCAAAGTATTACCATTAGCAGGTGCACCATACAGGTAGTACCCCACCACGGAGAATTTCACTTCATCTTTCGGCGTTAGCGGGGTTTTCTCACCGGTCAGATTCAGCGCCATGCGCTCTGGCATAAAATCTTCGACGTGGAAATCCCACATCCGATACTGGTTATCGCCCGTGTTAGCGCGAATATGCCACATACCGGTTGCCGCATTGCTATCGAGTGGCCAGGTAAAGTGGTAGAGGCCATTCTCCGGCTGACTAACGACGCTCCTGAGTACCTGCCCATCGGGTTTAATCACGTCTAACTTGATGGGTTGATTGGGCAACGCTTTACCGTCTGCATCACGCAGCAAACCATTGAGGATTACCGTTTCACCTGGGCGATAAAGATCGCGTGGGCCAAACATGAAAAACTGTTTGCTATAGCCTGGCGCGCCAGCAATGTTAAATTCTGCTAAGTCCAGCGCCGGAAGTTTTAAATCGAGTAGCGTTGTCTGACCGTCTTTACGCGCCAACAGTAATGCCGCGTTTTTATCATTTTCCAGCTGCACATGCCCCTGAGCGTCACTGGTTGCCTGAGTCAGAGTCTGCCCTTTCTCATTTAATAAAGAGACTTCAATTCCTTGCTGGGCCGCGCCGTTTTCCAGACTTTGGGTAAAGATATCCAGACGATTGTGATAACGGTGAGCTGAAACGCCGATATCACTTAACGTAAACAGCGTCGCGGGATTACTGTAATCGTAACGTCCAGCCTGATTCATCACAGCCAGATACACGCCCGCCTGCTGAAGCGGTTTGATATCGCCCAGCGGCAGCAATAATTTTTCACGGGTGTTACGCGCAGGATTGAGATCAAACCGTCCGGTGTAGACCAGATCCGCCATCTGCAGCAGTTTGTCTGACTGCCAGTTCGCCAGCGAATTGCGGTATTCCCATTGGCTAATGAATGCTGGCAGAGATTCTGGCTTAACGCGGAAGAAGTTAACATCGACATTATTAACGTTGAGCGCCATTACCGGCAGCCCTTCAACGACTTTACCAGGCAGCAGCGAACCACGGCTGGCAAAACCGACGCTGGGTTGGATGTCGCGGGTAGTTATAGTTTTTTCGTAATCTTTACTGAAGGTTGCGTTGTTGAGTGCTTTGACCTCCTTGCCAATAGTAACGATCAAATCACGTTTCGGTTCGAGGTGGCGTAAACGTAACTCTTTAAGATTATCTGACAGCTCCCAGGCACCATCCACTTTGCCGCTTTTTTTATCGACGACATGAATAACGCGTGAGAAATCCTGATCCGGGTCGAGAGGGATGGAGAACGTCAGCACCAGCGTGGCTGCACCATCAAGTTGGACTTCAGAGAGATCCAGCAATGTCAGCACCTTACCGGCACTCTGTTGGGCCAGTTTTTGTCTCTCCGGCACGGAGAGTTTTGCTGAACTCGCGTTTTCTGAAGAGGCCGCTTTAGTAACTTCAGAAGGCGCATCTTTTTTCACCGCTGTTGGCGCGTTATCGTTGTTGTCGCACCCTGCCAGCGCCAGCATTAGCATGCAGGCGGCTACGCGTAACTTTTTCATTTTTCATCCCTGCCACAATGGCCCGTTAGCAACGTCGAATAATTATTATGCGTGAGAATTTACGTTATGTAATTCAGTATCACGCCCATACAATCCGAATTTTAGTGAGAATTGTGGCTCAGACAGCCAAATCAGCCTCTTTCGCTTGTCGCTTTTCACTAAACATCCGACAATTTAGCCTAACCCCGGCAAAAATGGAGATGCCTATGTCCACGACATGGTTTGTAGGAGCCGACTGGCTCGCCGAACATATTGATGACCCGGAAATTCAGATTATCGATGCCCGCATGGCGTCGCCTGGACAGGAAGATCGTAACGTTGCTCAGGAGTATCTGAATGGACATATTCCCGGCGCAGTGTTTTTTGATATCGAAGCGCTTTCTGATCACACTTCCCCGCTTCCGCACATGCTGCCGCGCCCGGAAACGTTCGCCGTGGCGATGCGTGAATTAGGCGTTAACCAGGATAAGCACCTGATTGTCTATGACGAAGGTAATCTTTTCTCAGCCCCACGAGCATGGTGGATGCTGCGCACCTTTGGTGTAGAGAAAGTGTCGATTCTGGGGGGTGGACTTGCAGGCTGGCAGCGCGATGATCTGCTGTTAGAAGAAGGTGCAGTAGAGCTGCCGGAAGGAGAGTTTAACGCCGCGTTTAATCCTGAAGCCGTGGTGAAAGTAACCGATGTATTATTGGCAAGCCATGAAAATACGGCGCAAATTATTGATGCCCGCCCGGCTGCACGTTTTAACGCAGAAGTTGATGAACCTCGCCCAGGTTTACGTCGCGGACATATTCCCGGAGCACTGAATGTTCCGTGGACGGAACTGGTGCGCGAAGGCGAACTAAAAACGACCGATGAACTGGATGCGATATTTTTTGGTCGCGGCGTCAGCTACGACAAACCAATTATCGTCAGCTGCGGCTCTGGTGTAACGGCAGCCGTGGTTTTGTTAGCACTCGCGACGCTGGATGTGCCAAACGTGAAACTGTACGACGGCGCATGGAGTGAATGGGGCGCGCGGGCAGATTTACCGGTTGAGCCAGTGAAATAAGTATTTTACAGGCAATAAAAAACCGCCGAATTTGGCGGTTTTTTATTGCTGGTCTGGTTCGCGGCCTTTCCAGCAGGTTGTATTACCGTAGTAATGCAAGCGCGTCTCAGCGGAGACAATACTCGCCAGTAACTCTCTTTTTGTCAAGCAAAAGAGAGTTATTATTGTTCTGTTAGTGTATTATCCACTGCGGCCCTTTCCGCCGTCTCGCAAGCGGGCGCTGGCTTAAGGAAAGGATGTTCCGCGACCGTTAGAGCAAGCGCGTCTCAGCGCTTGCTATCGCGGCAATATCGCCAGTGGTGCTGTCGTGATGCGGTCTTCGCATGGACCGCACAATGAAGATACGGTGCTTCTGTATCGTACTTATTGTTTCTGGTGCGCTGTTTTCCCAAGTAAATAATAACCGGAGTCTCTCCGGCGACAATTTACTGGTGGTTAACAACCTTCAGAGCAGCAAGTAAGCCCGAATGCCGCCCTTTGGGGCGGCATATTTTAGATTATCCGATTCTGTTTAAAGTCACGCAAAAAACCACCCCAGCGACGTTCATAGAATGGCACAATATGTTCGGTAATAAAGTGGCTAATTCCTTTTTCCCCTTTTTTCACCTGACAAATATCGATTGGTTCATCGCCAGGTAATGTATCGGTCGCTACACTTCCCGTCGCCTGAATAATTTCTTCGATATCACCATCGGCTTCAATGCCAATAAGTAAATTAGGCTGTGCCTCTTCGTTCTCTTTAATTGAACAAATAAAAGCACGCTTCACCGACTTAATGGTTTTAAATAAGGTGGTGAGTGAATCAATCATTTGTGCTGGCGGCTCTGCGACTTCCGATAATATCAGCGATTCACCGCCTTCCAGGATTTCCTGGCTGCTCAGCGGATTTCCCTCTTCACCAATCAACAAACTGATTTCACGCGGCATAAATTCTTTACCGGTCGGCAGTTTGGCATTAAGGAAGAGCGTTTCGCCAAGGGTCATCTCAAACAATGTGCGAACGGGCATTACGACAAATGCCTGTTCGTCTTCAACCGCCTGTTGAAGCGCTTCTAACGAGGTGAAAAAAGGAATGACGCTGGTGCCGTCTTCTTTTTCCCAGTGCTGTAAATCAAGCGCACTATCTTCAACCACAGCCTCGCCCTGCGCCGCCGTACCAGGCACCCAGACGGTGGATTCCAGTAGAGTACGGAAAAAGGCCGGGCGGTGCGCCGGTTCGGTTGCTGCTTTTTCCAGCAGGTCTTCAAGTTCGTTTTTTGTTTCGGACATATGAACCACAATTCATTCAACGTTCGGGGCGCAAATGCCTGATGCGCTACGCTTATCAGGCCTACAAGGGATTCGCAATTTGTTGAATTTGCAGAATTTGTAGGCCGGATAAGGCGTTTACGCCGCATCCGGCATATTAGTTTACGCCGTTAACAGATTAGCTATCGTGCGCACACCAAGTCCCGTAGCGCCCGCAGACCACTGTTCAACCGGCGCTTTACGGTAAGTCGCCGAGCAGTCGATATGCAGCCAGCCTTGCTGATAGTTCTCAACAAAGTGCGACAGGAAGCCCGCCGCCGTGCTCGCGCCTGCCGGATACGCCGCGCTTCCGGTATTGTTCAGTTCGGCAAAGTTAGACGGCAGCTGGCTGCGGTGGAATTCCGCCAGCGGCAGACGCCAGAATGGTTCGTTCTCTTGTGAGGCACTCGCCAGCAAACGACCGGCAAGCGCATCGTCAAAACTGAACAGCGCGTGATAATCATTACCCAGCGCAGTTTTCGCCGCCCCGGTGAGGGTCGCCGCATCAATGATCATTTCCGGTTTCTGCGCACTGGCATCAATCAGACCATCGGCAAGCACCAGACGCCCTTCGGCATCAGTGTTCATCACTTCAACTTTTTTACCGTTGCGATAGGTGATGATATCGCCCAGCTTGAACGCATTGCCGCTAATCAGGTTATCCGCACAGCAGAGGAACAGCTTCACGCGCTTGTTCAGTCCGCGCGTAATGGCAAATGCCAGCGCCCCGGTAACCGTTGCCGCGCCGCCCATGTCCGACTTCATCGAGTCCATAAACGCAGTCTGTTTGATGCTGTAGCCGCCGGAGTCAAAAGTGATACCTTTACCTACCAGGCACGCGTACACCGGTGCTTCTTTATCGCCAGTTGGGTTGTAATCCAGCGCCAGCAATACCGGAGAACGTTCTGAACCGCGCCCGACGGTGTGCAGCCCCATATAACCTTGCTCACGCAGATCTTCGCCTTTGGTGATCCGATAAGTCACACGATCGCCCGCGACGTTGCTGATCAGATCAACAGCACGCTGTGCCAGTTGCGATGGTCCCAATTCTTCTGCCGGTGCGTTGATGGTGTCACGCACCCAGTCGATGATCATCAGGCGGTTATCCAGTTCCTGGCGCTGGGCATCGTCCAGATCCGGCCACTCCACTTTACGCGTGCCTTTCGGGGCTTTGTAACCTTGCCAGAATGCCCAGCAGCGATCCGCATCCCAGCCTTCACCGCTTAACTGAACATGCTTGATGCCCAGACCGTCAATCTTGCGCGCCGCACGCTGGATCAGCCCCAGATCGTCTGCCCCGTTCAAATGCAGGGTAATGCCGTCATTATTAATGCTGTAAGTTGCTTTTTCTCCCCAGCGCGCGTCGGCAGGTTGGGTAGAGAGGGTAATCTTCATCGCTTCTGTCATTTTAGTTATCCTTCTTTGTAAAAGGGCCGCCAGTTGGCAGCCCCAGGATTTTTCCGCTAAATGATTCGCGTTGCAGGAAGGCGGCAAGTGAGTGAAGCCCCAGGAGCATAGATAACTATGTGACTGGGGTGAACGAGCGCAGCCAACGCATCTGCGGCGTGAAGCATGACGCGGAAATTATTCGGCCTCGTCCAGCCAGACTAACAAAATCGCTTCGAGGATTTTCTCGTTGGATGCCTGCGGGTCGTCGTCGAAATCTTCCAGATCGCAAATCCACTGATGCATATCGGTGAATCGAACCGTTTTCGGATCAAGATCGGGATACGCATCGTACAGTGCTTCGCCAATTTCGCGGCTATCGGTCCATTTAAGTCCCATACTAACCTCTGTTAATGCTCACGCGCATGGTTGATAGTGTAACGCGGGATTTCGACCACTAAATCTTCGTCGGTGACGCGCGCCTGGCAGCTTAAACGGCTTTCCGGCTCCAGTCCCCAGGCTTTGTCCAGCATGTCGTCTTCCTGCTCTGAGCTTTCCGGCAGCGAGTCAAAACCTTCACGAACGATGCAGTGGCAGGTGGTGCAAGCACAGGATTTTTCACAGGCGTGTTCAATCTCGATACCGTTACGCAGAGCTGCGTCGAGAATGGTTTCACCGCTATTAGCTTCCAGAACAGCGCCATCAGGGCAGAGATCCTGATGAGGCAAAATAACAATCTTTGGCATATTAAACCTCGTCCACGGAATGGCCTTTCAGCGCACGACGAACCGACTGGTCCATGCGGCGAGCGGCGAAATCCTGGGTTTGTTTGTCTACGTTTTTAATCGCTTGTTCGATGGCGTCAACGTCATCGCCCTGCGCCACTTCACTCAGGTGAGCGGCAGCATCGTCAATGACCTGACGTTCTGCGGCGCTTAACAGCGCGGCATCAGCAGCCAGCGCGCCGTGCAGACTTTCCAGCACACGCGCCGCTTCTACTTTTTGTTCTGCCAGCATTCGGGCTTTTACGTCCTGCTCGGCATAGCTCATTGAGTCTTTGATCATCGAAGCGATTTCGCTATCGGTCAGACCGTAAGACGGTTTGACCTGAATAGACGCCTCAACGCCGGTGGATTTCTCCATCGCCGTCACGCTCAAAAGACCGTCGGCATCGACCTGGAACGTCACGCGAATATGCGCACCACCAGCCGGTAGCGCCGGAATACCACGCAGCGCAAAACGCGCCAGTGAGCGGCAGTCCTGCACCAGTTCGCGCTCACCCTGCATTACATGGATAGACATCGCCGTCTGACCATCTTTAAAGGTGGTGAAATCCTGAGCGCGGGCCACCGGAATAGTGGTATTACGCGGAATCACTTTCTCCACCAGGCCGCCCATCGTTTCGAGGCCCAGCGACAGTGGGATCACATCAAGCAGCAGCATTTCGCTGTCTGGCTTGTTACCCACCAGAATATCCGCCTGAATCGCCGCGCCAATAGCGACGACTTTATCCGGGTCGATGGAAGTCAGCGGTGGACGACCGAAAAATTCGCCTACCCGTTCACGCACCAGCGGCACGCGAGTAGAACCGCCCACCATCACCACTTCCAGCACTTCATCAGCTTCTACACCCGCGTCTTTCAGCGCGCGACGACAAGCCAGTAAGGTTCGTTTTACCAGTGGCGCGATCAGTTCATTGAATTGTTCACGGCTGATTTCGCCCTGCCAGCCCGCAACGTTAACGGTCACGGAGTCCGCATCGCTCAGCGCGATTTTGGCTGCAATGGCGGCATCCAGCAGTTCACGCTGAACGCGGTTATCGCTACGATCAGGAATGCCCGCCTGCTCGCGAATGTAATCCGCCAGCAGATGGTCGAAATCATCGCCGCCGAGCGCGGAATCACCGCCGGTTGCCAGCACTTCAAACACGCCGCGACTTAAGCGCAGAATGGAAATATCAAACGTCCCGCCACCGAGGTCATAAACAGCGATCACGCCTTCCTGACCGGAATCCAGCCCGTAGGCGATAGCCGCAGCGGTCGGTTCGTTAAGTAAGCGCAGAACATGCAACCCCGCCAGACGCGCCGCGTCTTTGGTGCCCTGACGCTGGGCATCGTCAAAGTACGCCGGAACGGTGATAACTACACCATCCAGCTCGCCTGCCAGGGCTTCAGTTGCCCGCGCCGCCAGTGCTTTGAGGATGTCCGCAGAAACGCGCACCGGGTTCAGCAGCCCCGCCGCCGTTTCAATCATCGGCAGGCCGTTTTCGCTGGCCTGGAATTGATAAGGCAGATGCGGATAGCGTTGCTGGATATCAGCCAGCGAGCGTCCCATCAGGCGTTTAACAGAACTAATGGTGTTGGCGGTGTCAAGCGCTGCGTTAGTACGCGCGTCATAACCCACCGAATGCCCTTGCTGTTGATAGTGAACAACAGATGGCAGCAGGTGACGGCCTTCATGGTCGGCTAACGTTTCGGCCTGACCGCTGCGCACTGTCGCCACCAGCGAGTTGGTTGTGCCCAGGTCAATACCAGCCGCCAGACGACGCTGATGCGGCGCAGCACTCAAACCAGGTTCACTAATTTGTAATAAGGCCATGTTTAGCTTCCAGAAATTAAAAATCGAGCAGTTTTTCTTCGAGTTGTTCGGCACTGCTCCGCAGTTTATCGAGAAAACGCAGCTTACGCACGGTATCCGCCGCCGCGTCCCACGCCTCGTTGTCTAACTGTTCAACCATCAACTGATGGCGGGTATCAAACATCTTTTTCACACGTTTGATAAAGCTTTCCAGCCGCGCTTCATCTTTCGCCTGTTCGATCTCGTCCAGCTCTTCGCGCAGCTCCAACTGTTCCATCAGGAACGCGGTGTCGCGCACAGTATGCTGCTCGCTGGCGAGATCAAAACCGTGTAAAGAAAGCAAATATTCCGCGCGCATTAACGGATGACGCAGCGTTTGCCAGGCCTGGTTAATGGTTGCAGATTGCTGTACGGCGGCGAGTTGTTCCGCCTGGCTTCCGCTGGCGAATTTATCAGGATGATACTGACGTTGTAGATCCTGAAAACGCAGGCTCAGCGCCTGGGTATCGAGTTGATAACGGGCAGGCAAGCCAAAGAGGGTGAAGTAATCCATAACATTCTCAGGGCTGCGATCCGCCGCGATAACGGCGAATCAGGTAAAACAAACCCCACGCGCAGGCGACCACGGTGGGGTTATCGGTATGCGCATCAAACGTGGAAGCTTTCGCCGCAACCACACTCATCTTTAACGTTCGGGTTGGTGAATTTAAACCCTTCATTCAGGCCTTCTTTTACGAAGTCCAGCTGCGTACCGTCCAGAAATTGCAGGCTTTTGCCATCGACCACGACTTTCACGCCTTTGTCTTCAAACACGATGTCTTCCGGCGTCGGTTCGTCAACAAATTCCAGTACATAAGCCATACCTGAACATCCGGAGGTTCTCACGCCCAGACGCAGGCCAAACCCTTTGCCGCGGTTAGCCAGAAAGGTATTTACTCGCGCTGCTGCACTGTCGCTCAGTGTAATCGACATAACCAAACCTCAACTCTTATTTTGCTTCACGTTTGCTTTTATAGTCCGCAATGGCGGCTTTGATCGCGTCTTCTGCCAGAATAGAACAGTGAATTTTCACCGGCGGCAGTTCAAGTTCTTCAGCAATATCGGTGTTTTTGATCGCCTGCGCTTCGTCGAGAGACTTCCCTTTCACCCATTCGGTGACCAGGGAGCTGGAAGCGATAGCAGAACCGCAGCCGTAAGTTTTAAAACGCGCGTCTTCAATGATACCTTCATCGTTGACTTTAATCTGCAACTTCATCACGTCGCCACAGGCCGGTGCCCCCACCATGCCGCTGCCGACGTTCTCGTCGTTGTTGTCAAAGGAACCCACGTTACGCGGATTCTCGTAATGGTCGATAACTTTTTCGCTGTAAGCCATTATAAATTCTCCTGATTCCGATACCGATTAATGATGAGCCCATTCGATGCTGTTCAGATCCACGCCCTGCTTGTACATTTCCCACAGCGGAGAAAGGTCACGCAGACGACCGATGGATTTACGAACTAACTCGATGGTGTAGTCGATCTCTTCTTCAGTAGTAAAACGACCTAAAGAGAAACGGATAGAGCTATGTGCCAGCTCGTCGTTCAGCCCCAGCGCGCGCAGCACGTAGGACGGTTCGAGGCTTGCTGACGTACAGGCGGAACCTGAAGAAACTGCGAGGTCTTTCAGCGCCATAATCAGCGACTCACCTTCAACGTAGTTGAAGCTGACGTTGAGAATGTTCGGCGCACCGTGTTCCAGGTCACCGTTCAGGTAAACTTCTTCGATATCTTTGATGCCGTTCCACAGACGGTTACGCAGGCCGCGCAGACGTTCCATCTCGGTCGCCATCTCTTCTTTTGCGATGCGATAGGCCTCGCCCATTCCGACGATCTGGTGAACAGGCAGAGTGCCGGAACGCATACCGCGCTCGTGACCGCCGCCGTGCATTTGCGCTTCGATGCGTACGCGCGGTTTACGACGTACATACAGCGCACCGATACCTTTCGGGCCATAGATTTTGTGACCGGAGAAAGACATCAGGTCAACTTTCAACTGGCTCAGGTCGATAGGCAGTTTGCCCACGCTCTGGGTTGCATCAACGTGATAGATAATGCCACGAGCACGGCACATTTCGCCGATAGCCGCGATATCCTGCACCACGCCGATTTCGTTATTTACGTGCATGATGGAAACAAGGATGGTGTCGTCACGCATCGCTGCTTCAAGTTCTTTCAGGTCGATAATGCCGTTACGCTGCGGTGCCAGGTAGGTGACTTCAAAACCTTCGCGCTCCAGCTGACGGCAGGTATCCAGTACCGCTTTGTGTTCGGTTTTGCTGGTGATGATGTGCTTGCCTTTTTTCTGATAAAAGTTGGCTGCACCTTTGATCGCCAGGTTGTCAGATTCGGTTGCACCAGAGGTAAAGACGATTTCACGCGGATCAGCGCCGACCAGATCGGCAATCTGATTACGGGCGATATCTACCGCTTCTTCAGCCTGCCAGCCGAAACGGTGAGAACGAGAGGCCGGGTTACCAAAGGTTCCGTCCATCGTCATAAACTGCATCATTTTCTCGGCAACACGCGGGTCCACCGGCGTGGTTGCGGAGTAGTCGAGATAAATCGGTAATTTCATTGCTCTATAAACTCCGTACATCACTCAATGCAAGGAACCAGGCTACCGGCTGGATGTACGACCGTGTTTACGGAGCGCGATACGCCCCGGCCTGATTCTGAATTCTTTTTATTAAGCGCGTAACTTAACGTCGATCGCGTCTTGTATGCGGGTGCGTGGCGCGTCGTGAGTATGCTGACGACCAGACACATCCAGCACTTCCTGGTTATTAACCAGTTCGCCTAAAGTAATGTTGTTGAGAAAACCGGTGAGACGGTCGCTCAAATCACGCCACAGCGCGTGGGTCAGGCATTTATCGCCGCCCTGGCAGCCGCCTTTACCCTGACAACGGGTGGCATCTACAGATTCGTCAACGGCGCTAATCACTTCGCCAACGGCGATGCTGCTGGCATCTTTGCCTAACAGATAACCACCGCCTGGTCCACGTACGCTGGAAACCAGACCATTTTTACGCAGACGGGAAAACAGTTGTTCCAGATAAGAAAGGGAAATTCCCTGACGTTCGGAAATATCAGCCAACGGTACCGGGCCCGCTTCAGAGTTGAGCGCAACGTCAAGCATTGCGGTCACGGCATAGCGCCCTTTAGATGTCAGTCTCATGTCTTACTTCACCTCAAACTCGCCCCTGCCCGGGGTTTTTTATTGTAAAAGTGGGGGTATTGCATAGCAGGGTCAAGTCTGACATTCCCGAGTAAATTGGTCAACTATTTACTTGACTGATTTAGTCGGGTATTTAACCTTCAGTGCCATTTTTTTATCGTGGCGTTTGTACCTGTTGTCCTTCCAGACCATGGGCGGGTTGAGGGCAATTATTCGCATTAGCGCTGGCCTCTTCCCCTCACCCTAACCCTCTCCCCGAAGGGGCGAGGGGACCGTCCGTGCATTTATCTGGCTTAGCCCTCAGGCCTTATTACCTTTATTCTGCTGCTCAATAGAAGCCAGAATCCCGCGCAGGATATTCAATTCCTGGCTTTCCGGGCGCGCACGGGTAAACAGACGGCGCAATTTATTCATCACCTGCCCCGGATGGTTTTCACGGATAAAACCGGTTGCCAGCAGCGTTTGTTCCAGATGACCATAAAAACGCTCCAGATCATCGACCAGCGGATACGGCGTCTCTTCATGCTCGACCTGCTCGCCGTTTTCCTGAGTTGCCAGCCAGGCCATGCGCACTTCATAGGCAATAACCTGAACCGCCATCGCCAGGTTCAGCGAGCTGTATTCCGGGTTAGCCGCAATCGCGACATGATAATGGCATTTCTGCAACTCTTCATTGGTCAAGCCGACGCGCTCACGACCAAACACCAGCGCCACCGGGGTATTTGCCGCTTCAGCGACGCTTTTCAGACCGCATTCGCGCGGGTCGAGCATCGGCCACGGCAGCGTGCGGGAGCGTGCGCTGGTGCCCACCACCAGGCTACAACCGGCTAACGCTTCGTCGAGCGTATCGACGATGTGAGCATTACCAATCACATCGCTGGCCCCTGCTGCCAGGGCAATCGCCTGGGAGTCGGGTTTCACCAGTGGATTAACCAGCCACAGATTGGTTAATCCCATTGTTTTCATGGCACGGGCAACAGAACCCATATTGCCGGTGTGTGACGTCTCCACCAGCACAATTCGAATATTTTGCAGCATTGTCTTTCTTCATCTAAAGATTATTCACGCATCTTATCATAAAACGAAGACAGATGCCGATCTCGCTGCTATACTCTGCGCCGTTTTCCCGTTCTTTAACATCCAGTGAGAGAGACCGATGCATCCGATGCTGAACATCGCCGTGCGCGCAGCGCGCAAGGCGGGTAATTTAATTGCCAAAAACTATGAAACCCCGGACGCTGTAGAAGCGAGCCAGAAAGGCAGTAACGATTTCGTGACCAACGTAGATAAAGCTGCCGAAGCGGTGATTATCGACACGATTCGTAAATCTTACCCACAGCACACCATCATCACCGAAGAAAGCGGTGAACTTGAAGGTACTGATCAGGATGTTCAATGGGTTATCGATCCACTGGATGGTACTACCAACTTTATCAAACGTCTGCCGCACTTCGCGGTATCTATCGCCGTTCGTATCAAAGGCCGCACCGAAGTTGCTGTGGTATACGATCCTATGCGTAACGAACTGTTCACCGCCACTCGCGGTCAGGGCGCACAGCTGAACGGCTACCGTCTGCGCGGTAGCACCGCTCGCGATCTCGACGGTACCATTCTGGCGACCGGCTTCCCGTTCAAAGCAAAACAGTACGCCACTACCTACATCAACATCGTCGGCAAACTGTTCAACGAATGTGCAGACTTCCGTCGTACCGGTTCTGCGGCGCTGGATCTGGCTTACGTCGCTGCGGGTCGTGTTGACGGTTTCTTTGAAATCGGTCTGCGTCCGTGGGATTTCGCGGCAGGCGAGCTGCTGGTTCGTGAAGCGGGCGGCATCGTCAGCGACTTCACCGGTGGTCATAACTATATGCTGACCGGTAACATCGTTGCTGGTAACCCACGTGTTGTGAAAGCCATGCTGGCGAACATGCGTGACGAGTTAAGCGACGCTCTGAAGCGTTAATGACTCAGGCGGGTGATGTCACTCACCCGCCCTCGCCTTTCAGGCGCTATTCTGAAATACTTCCTCACCGCTTTACTTTCTTTCGTCACTCTCCCACCATCTTTCCCCGATTAATGGATGATAAAGAAGTCGCAAGGAAAGGTTATGGCACTGCCAGTGAACAAACGCGTTCCCAAAATTCTGTTTATTCTCTTTGTTGTTGCCTTCTGCGTTTATTTAGTGCCGCGCGTTGCCATCAACTTCTTCTATTATCCTGACGATAAAATTTACGGTCCCGACCCCTGGTCGGCGGAATCCGTCGAATTTACGGCTAAGGACGGTACTCGTCTGCAAGGCTGGTTTATTCCTTCTTCGACGGGCCCTGCTGACAACGCCATCGCAACCATCATTCATGCTCACGGCAATGCCGGAAATATGTCCGCCCACTGGCCGCTGGTCAGTTGGTTACCCGAGCGTAATTTCAACGTTTTTATGTTTGATTATCGCGGGTTTGGTAAATCAAAAGGCACGCCGTCCCAGGCCGGATTGCTGGACGATACGCAAAGCGCCATCAATGTGGTGCGCCATCGCAGTGATGTAAACCCACAACGGCTGGTGCTGTTCGGGCAGAGTATTGGCGGGGCGAATATTCTTGCTGTTATTGGTCAGGGTGATCGTGAAGGCATACGTGCGGTGATCCTCGACTCCACATTTGCCTCTTATGCAACCATCGCCAACCAGATGATCCCCGGCAGTGGCTACTTACTTGATGAGAGTTACAGCGGCGAAAATTATATCGCCAGCGTCAGCCCGATCCCGCTTTTACTCATTCACGGTAAAGCTGATCACGTTATCCCATGGCAGCACAGCGAAAAGTTGTATAGCCTGGCAAAAGAGCCAAAACGGTTGATCCTAATCCCGGATGGCGAACACATTGATGCTTTTTCCGATCGCCACGGCGATGTTTATCGCGAACAGATGGTGGACTTTATCCTTAGCGCGTTGAATCCGCAGAACTAACCCATGATCGCTAGCACGATAATCATTCACAAAACCACCTTAAGACATGCTAATCCACTGGTCAGAACAGTTTAAGATGAGAAAAATTCTGTGACGCTTGCCAACATTTCTGATGATTAGCATTCCCTTCGTCATTTCCCTGAGCAAACTTTAGCTATTCTTATCAATTATGCTTATGGGAGATCTACAGATGATGCCTACGCTTGCTCCACCATCTGTCCTTTCGGCTCCCCAGCGCCGCTGCCAGATCTTGCTGACGCTCTTTCAGCCGGGGTTGACCGCCACCACGGCAACTTTCAGCGAGCTTAATGGTGTGGATGATGATATTGCCAGTCTTGATATCAGCGAAACAGGACAGGAGATCCTGCGCTATCATCAACTCACACTGACGGCTGGTTATGACGGTAGCTACCGGGTTGAAGGTACAGTGCTTAACCAACGTTTGTGTTTATTTCACTGGCTACGACGTGGTTTCCGTCTGTGTCCATCATTTATTACCAGCCATTTCACCCCCGCCCTGAAGAGTGAACTGAAGCGGCGCGGAATTGCGCGTAACTTTTACGACGATACCAATCTACAAGCGTTAGTGAATCTCTGCTCCCGACGGCTGCAAAAACGCTTTGAAACGCGCGATATTCATTTCCTGTGTCTGTATCTGCAATATTGTTTGCTGCAACACCACGCTGGAATTACGCCTCAGTTTAATCCGCTCCAACGTCGCTGGGCGGAATCCTGCCTTGAATTTCAGGTAGCGCAGGAAATTGGACGCCACTGGCAGCGTCGGGCGCTCCAGCCTGTACCACCTGATGAGCCACTGTTTATGGCACTACTTTTTTCCATGTTGCGGGTTCCCGATCCACTGCGGGATGCGCATCAGCGAGACAGACAATTGCGTCAGTCTATCAAACGTCTGGTAAACCATTTTCGTGAGCTGGGAAATGTTCGTTTTTATGATGAACAGGGGTTATGTGATCAGCTTTATACCCACCTCGCCCAGGCGTTAAATCGCAGTTTGTTTGCCATCGGTATTGATAATACCCTGCCGGAAGAGTTCGCCAGACTGTACCCACGCCTGGTGCGCACCACCCGCGCGGCGCTGGCCGGATTTGAAAGTGAATACGGCGTCCATCTTTCTGATGAGGAAAGTGGTCTGGTCGCGGTGATTTTCGGTGCCTGGCTAATGCAGGAAAACGATCTGCATGAAAAACAGATTATTCTTCTTACCGGGAATGATAGCGAGCGAGAAGCGCAGATTGAGCAGCAGTTACGCGAACTAACGTTACTGCCGCTCAACATTAAGCATATGTCGGTAAAGGCATTTTTGCAGACAGGCGCTCCGCGTGGCGCGGCACTGATTATTGCGCCTTATACCATGCCATTACCGCTCTTTTCACCACCGCTGATCTATACGGACCTGACGCTGACAACACATCAACAGGAGCAGATCCGCAAAATGCTCGAATCAGCATGAGGGAACAACTTTCGGGCGCAAAAACATTGCCGGAAGCGCCACCAGCGCCATTACCCAGAACACGCCGTGGCCCAGATATTGATACAGGAAACCGGCGAAAACGGTCATGATAGCGATACTGCCGCCCATCGCGACGGCAGAGTAAACCGCCTGTAAACGGATGACTTCGCTACCCTGGCGAGCAGCAATATAACGCATGGCGGCCAGGTGGCAGACCGTGAAGGTGCCGCAATGCAGAATTTGCACCACTATCAACCACGGCAACGCCGTAGTTGCTCCCATAATGCCCCAGCGCACTACGCCGCAAATCGCCGAGATCAACAGCATATCGCGTGCACTACAACGGCGGAAAAGTTTATTACTCAGCGCAAAGATAATGACTTCCGCCACCACGCCCAGCGACCACAAATACCCCACCGCCGAGGCCGAGTAGCCAGCTGCCTGCCAGTAAATGGCGCTAAAACCGTAATAGGCCGCATGTGCCCCCTGCAATAAACAAACGCAGGCCAGAAAGCGCCAGTTCTGGCGAACCAGCGCCAACCACGCTGACCAACCGGTGCTCTCCTGCTGGCGGCTTGCCCCTTGTGGCTGAATCGTCGGACGGATGAGAAAGCCGAGCAGCATGGATGCCACGCCCAACGTCAACAGCGCGAGGATCACCCGATAATCAAACATAGTGACCAGTTTGCCCGTCAGCGCCGAGCCAATGACAAACGCCACCGAGCCCCACAGTCGCACTTTGCCGTAATCAAGCGGGAACTGCTTTTGCCACGTATTCGCCAGTGCATCGGTCAACGGTACCAGCGGTGAGAAAAAGAGGTTAAAGCCAATCATCACCAGCATCAGCCACGCTACGTGCGCCCCCGCCCAGAAGGCGACAGCAAAGAGAAGTGTCAGCAGTGCCAGCACGCGCAAGGCGGAAATCAGGCGGGAAGGATCGCTGACGCGGGGCGCGATGAGCAAACTCCCGAGAAAACGGGCAACCAGACCTGCCCCCAATAACAGGCCGATGGTTTCTGGCGTTAAACCAATCCCTTTAAGCCAGACGCTCCAGAAAGGTAGAAAAATGCCGTAACTAAAAAAGTATGTGAAATAGCCGAGCGCCAACCAGCGCGTGGATTGCAAAACCATGAGTCCCTCCCGTCAGGAGGCGTTAGTCTGGGGTTAATCGAATGTTGGTGCAAGTTGAAAAATAAGAATATTCGAGCCTGCTTCCCGATGTCTGTAACGCCAGTTCACAAGCACTAAAAAACTGCGATCCGCGACGCATGTTGCAAAAATAATGCGTAATTATGCCGTTACGTTTGCCAAACGTTCCTGCACAATGGCGATGAAATCGCGTAATGCCGGCTTCATCTCCCCTTTCTTCCACGCCATCAGTAAAGCAATGGAAGGCACATTTCCGGCAATGGGACGAAAAACAACCTGTCCGGTATTAAAATTATTCATATAACCGGGTATCAAAGTGACGCCCAGCCCCATGCCCACCAGATTCATGGTCACCAGAATATTCGTTGCCACCTGGACGATATTTGGCTGGCTGTTTTCTTGCGCAAACCACGCTTTAACGATCGGAGCAAGCGAACCGGAATACGCCGGATCGGTACTGACGAAATTCACGCCATCCAGTTGCGCGGCGGTGATCTCTTTTTCATGTGCTAAAGGGTGATCAACCGGTAACACAACCACTAATGGTTCGTCAAAAAGCTCCAGATAATCAATCTCCGGGCTATAAACAGGATGGCGCATTAAGCCGACGTCGAGTTCACCACGGCGAATTTTTTCCTCCTGTTGCGTGGTGATTAAACTCACCAGCTCAATCAAGGTGTCTGGCTGTCTGAGACGAAACATCGGTAATACTTTTGGCAGTAAATTCACTTCCGCCGATGGCACAAAGCCAATGGTTAATTGTCTGTCTTCCTGAACAATTTTCCGCGCCCGTAATTTGGCATTTTCCGCTTGTTCGAGGATTGCCAGCGCGTCCTGGAGAAAACATTCTCCCGCCGCCGTCAACGCGACTTTGCGCTTATCCCTCACCAGTAACGGAACACCGACACAGTTTTCAAGATCGCGGATCTGGCTGCTTAACGAAGGCTGTGAGGTATGCAGTTTTTCCGCCGCACGGGTAAAGTTCAGTGCCTGCGCCACTGCGACGAAATAGCGTAAATGCCGTAGTTCCATCACCTTCCCCTTGTTATCGAAAAAACGTCTCAGCTGGTAGAAATTAACTATTTCACATATTAGCAACCAACCAGCAACATCCTTATGGCACAAAAATAGAAGGTCAATACATCTTATCTTTCAGGATTAAAAAATATGACCACACCCTCAGATTTGAACATTTACCAACTGATTGATACCCAAAATGGTCGGGTCACTCCGCGTATTTATACCGACCCAGATATTTACCAACTGGAGCTTGAACGTATTTTCGGCCGTTGCTGGCTATTTCTCGCCCACGAAAGCCAGATCCCAAAACCTGGTGATTTCTTTAACACCTACATGGGGGAAGATGCGGTTGTCGTAGTGCGTCAGAAAGACGGCAGCATCAAGGCGTTTCTCAACCAATGCCGCCACCGGGCCATGCGTGTGAGTTATGCAGATTGCGGCAACACTCGCGCCTTTACCTGCCCGTATCACGGCTGGTCTTATGGCATTAACGGCGAGTTGATCGATGTACCGCTGGAACCTCGCGCCTACCCACAAGGGTTGTGTAAATCCCACTGGGGACTAAACGAAGTTCCTTGTGTGGAGAGTTATAAAGGGCTGATTTTTGGCAACTGGGATACCAGCGCACCGGGCCTGCGTGATTACCTGGGTGACATTGCCTGGTATCTGGATGGCATGCTGGATCGTCGCGAAGGCGGCACCGAAATTGTCGGCGGCGTACAAAAGTGGGTGATCAACTGTAACTGGAAATTCCCGGCAGAGCAGTTCGCCAGTGACCAGTATCATGCTCTGTTCAGCCATGCTTCTGCCGTTCAGGTATTAGGGGCGAAAGATGATGGCAGCGATAAGCGCCTCGGTGATGGACAAACCGCCCGCCCGGTGTGGGAAACCGCCAAAGATGCGCTGCAATTTGGTCAGGACGGTCACGGTAGCGGTTTCTTCTTTACTGAAAAACCGGATGCTAATGTCTGGGTCGATGGCGCAGTTTCAAGCTATTACCGCGAAACCTATGCCGAAGCAGAACAACGTTTAGGTGAAGTTCGCGCCCTGCGCCTGGCGGGTCATAACAATATATTCCCCACGCTTTCATGGCTAAACGGCACTGCCACACTCCGCGTCTGGCATCCGCGCGGCCCTGATCAAGTTGAAGTGTGGGCGTTCTGTATTACTGACAAAGCCGCCTCCGATGAAGTTAAAGCCGCTTTTGAAAACAGCGCCACTCGTGCTTTTGGTCCTGCTGGTTTTCTCGAGCAGGATGACTCGGAGAACTGGTGTGAAATCCAGAAATTGCTTAAAGGCCACCGCGCCCGCAACAGCAAACTGTGTCTGGAAATGGGGCTTGGTCAGGAAAAGCGCCGCGACGACGGCATTCCTGGCATTACTAACTATATCTTTTCAGAAACTGCCGCTCGTGGAATGTACCAACGCTGGGCCGATCTTCTGAGTAGCGAAAGCTGGCAGGAAGTGCTCGATAAAACCGCTGCTTACCAGCAGGAGGTGATGAAATGAGTGCGCAAGTTTCACTAGAGTTACATCACCGCATTAGCCAGTTTCTCTTTCACGAAGCCAGCTTACTGGACGACTGGAAATTTCGTGACTGGCTGGCGCAGCTCGACGAAGAGATTCGTTACACCATGCGCACCACAGTTAACGCGCAAACACGCGACCGCCGCAAAGGCGTCCAGCCACCGACAACCTGGATTTTTAATGACACCAAAGACCAGCTGGAGCGGCGAATCGCCCGTCTGGAAACGGGCATGGCCTGGGCAGAAGAGCCGCCGTCACGCACCCGTCACTTAATCAGCAACTGCCAGATAAGCGAAACCGACATCCCAAACGTATTTGCTGTGCGGGTAAATTATCTGCTTTATCGGGCACAAAAAGAGCGCGATGAAACATTCTATGTTGGAACGCGTTTCGACAAAGTTCGCCGTCTGGAAGATGACAACTGGCGCTTGCTGGAACGGGATATCGTCCTGGATCAAGCGGTAATCACTTCCCATAACCTGAGTGTACTGTTCTGATGAATCGAATTTATGCGTGTCCCGTTGCGGATGTGCCGGAGGGTGAGGCTCTCCGGATCGATACCTCGCCCGTCATCGCCCTGTTCAACGTTGGCGGCGAGTTTTATGCCATTAACGATCGTTGCAGCCATGGTAATGCGTCGATGTCAGAAGGGTATCTGGAAGATGACGCCACGGTGGAGTGCCCGCTACACGCCGCCAGTTTTTGCCTGAAAACGGGGAAAGCGTTATGCCTGCCCGCCACCGATCCGCTCACCACTTATCCAGTACACGTTGAAGGTGGTGACATTTTCATCGACTTACCGGAGGCGCAGCCATGAGCGATCTGCATAACGAGTCCATTTTTATTACCGGCGGCGGATCGGGATTAGGGCTGGCGCTGGTCGAGCGATTTATCGAAGAAGGCGCGCAGGTTGCCACGCTGGAACTGTCGGCGGCAAAAGTCGCCAGTCTGCGTCAGCGATTTGGCGAACATATTCTGGCGGTGGAAGGTAACGTGACCTGTTATGCCGATTATCAACGCGCGGTCGATCAGATCCTGACTCGTTCCGGCAAGCTGGATTGTTTTATCGGCAATGCAGGCATCTGGGATCACAATGCCTCACTGGTTAATACTCCCGCAGAGACGCTCGAAACCGGCTTCCACGAGCTGTTTAACGTCAACGTACTCGGTTACCTGCTGGGCGCAAAAGCCTGCGCTCCGGCGTTAATCGCCAGTGAAGGCAGCATGATTTTCACACTGTCAAATGCCGCCTGGTATCCTGGCGGCGGTGGCCCGCTGTACACCGCCAGTAAACATGCCGCAACCGGACTTATTCGCCAACTGGCTTATGAACTGGCACCGAAAGTGCGGGTGAATGGCGTCGGCCCGTGTGGTATGGCCAGCGACCTGCGCGGCCCACAGGCGCTCGGGCAAAGTGAAACCTCGATAATGCAGTCTCTGACGCCGGAGAAAATTGCCGCCATTTTACCGCTGCAATTTTTCCCGCAACCGGCGGATTTTACGGGTCCGTATGTGATGTTGGCATCGCGGCGCAATAATCGCGCATTAAGCGGTGTGATGATCAACGCTGATGCGGGTTTAGCGATTCGCGGCATTCGCCACGTAGCGGCTGGGCTGGATCTTTAAGGAAGCACGATGAAAGAAAAAACCATCATTATTGTCGGTGGCGGGCAAGCGGCGGCAATGGCTGCGGCCTCGCTACGCCAGCAAGGGTTCACCGGTGAGCTGCATCTGTTTTCCGATGAGCGACATCTTCCTTATGAACGACCTCCACTCTCGAAATCCATGTTGCTGGAAGATTCCCCGCAGTTACAGCAGGTGTTACCCGCTAACTGGTGGCAGGAAAACAATGTTCATCTGCATTCCGGTGTAACCATCAAAACGCTGGGTCGCGACACACGAGAGTTAGTGTTAACCAACGGCGAAAGCTGGCACTGGGATCAGCTTTTTATAGCAACCGGCGCGGCAGCTCGACCGCTGCCGTTGCTTGATGCACTGGGAGAACGCTGCTTTACCCTACGCCATGCCGGTGATGCCGCCAGACTGCGAGAAGTTCTGCAGCCCGAACGGTCAGTCGTGATTGTCGGTGCCGGAACTATTGGTCTGGAACTGGCTGCCAGCGCCACGCAGCGCAGATGTAAGGTGACAGTGATTGAACTGGCGGCAACCGTCATGGGCCGTAATGCACCACCGCCCGTGCAACGCTATCTTTTACAGCGCCACCAGCAGGCTGGTGTGCGCATTCTGCTCAATAATGCCATTGAACATGTGGTCGATGGTGAAAAAGTAGAACTGACGCTGCAAAGTGGGGAAACGCTTCAGGCTGATGTGGTGATTTACGGTATTGGTATCAGCGCCAACGAGCAACTGGCTCGCGAGGCCAACCTTGATACTGCCAATGGCATTGTCATTGATGAGGCTTGCCGCACCTGCGATCCCGCGATCTTTGCCGGTGGCGATGTGGCAATCACTCGTCTTGATAATGGTGCACTACACCGCTGCGAAAGCTGGGAAAACGCCAATAACCAGGCGCAAATTGCCGCTGCCGCAATGTTAGGGCTACCGCTACCGCTACTGCCGCCGCCGTGGTTCTGGAGCGATCAGTACAGTGATAACTTACAGTTTATTGGCGATATGCGTGGCGATGACTGGCTTTGTCGTGGCAACCCGGAAACTCAGAAGGCGATTTGGTTTAATCTGCAAAACGGCGTGCTTATCGGTGCGGTCACGCTGAATCAGGGGCGTGAGATTCGCCCAATTCGCAAATGGATCCAGAGCGGCAAAACGTTTGATGCGAAACTGCTGATAGATGAGAACATCGCGCTTAAATCACTGTAACCAGGATAATTAGCGAATATCTCAATGCCTGGGGCGTGGCGAGGTGCAAGAGTGTGTATTACGTTTAAATCACATTATCTTGCAAAGGGATTGGTTATGAACACACTACGTTATTTTGATTTTGGAGCTGCCCGCCCCGTTTTGTTATTAATTGCCCGTATCGCCGTGGTCTTAATTTTCATTATTTTTGGTTTTCCCAAAATGATGGGCTTTGACGGTACGGTCCAATATATGGCCTCGTTGGGCGCGCCAATGCCGATGCTGGCAGCGATTATTGCGGTAGTTATGGAAGTGCCCGCCGCGATATTAATCGTGCTTGGCTTTTTCACCCGTCCGCTGGCGGTGCTGTTTATTTTCTACACGCTGGGTACGGCGGTGATTGGTCACCATTACTGGGATATGACCGGCGATGCGGTTGGGCCAAATCTGATTAATTTCTGGAAGAATGTCAGTATCGCTGGCGCGTTCTTGCTATTGGCAATTACCGGGCCGGGGGCAATTTCTCTCGATCGGCGTTAGGAAAGATGCCGGATGCGGCGTGAACGCCTTATCCGGCATTTTATAAATTACAGCCACTCTACCCGCAACGACATCTCTGAGGTTGTTGATTCCCCTGGTGCTAGCGCAATGAGATCACCCCCTTCCGGGCGATGATGATCATCCGGCGCATGGCTCATCGGTTCCAGACAGAAGAAATCAAACGCATATCCTTTATCAAACGCAGGGTCGGAAACAAAGATGAAATAACACGGTGCAGGTGGCGTCGTTTCCATGATGATGGCATAACCTTCCTGCGGCTGCTCGATGCGGGCCTGACCATTCCATCCGGCAAAACCATTGTTCACCCACTGGCGCGGCAACGGCGCGAGCTGGTTAAAATCCAGTTCCTGCGGTAGCTGCTCGCAAAACTCACCCGCCAGCCACTGCTCCCGTTCCAGCCAGTAACCGCTCGCCTGTGCCTGAATCCGCGTTTGCGGCGACAACGGAAAATAAGGATGCCAGCCGGTACCAAATGGCAGCGTCTCTGCCCCTTGATTGGTGACAGAGAGCGTCACCATCAGCGTATCCGCCGTTAAATGAAACGCCTGACTTACCCGATAGTGATAGACACCGCTGCGATGTTCATACACCAGACACAAACTATCATCGCTGTGCGAGACACATTGCCACTCGCCCAGCCAGCCATCGCCGTGTAGATAGTGCGCATCCCACTCAACATTCGGTTGCAGTTGATACTCACGCCCCTGCCAGACAAAACGATTGCCGCTCACCCGGTTTGCAAATGGCACCAGCGGAAAACATGAGGCATCGGTTGCCACACCGCTTTTTTTACCAGGACGTAAGAGCGGCGTCGTATCGCGCCAGAAGCCTTCGATTACGCCGCCCTGGTCAGAAACGTCCAGCTTTAGCGACCCGTGGGATAAGGTATAGATGGTCATCCGCTAACTCCTTAATCCGGGAAGTTAATCACAACTTTCCCGCATTTGCCGCTCGCCATCAGCGCATAGGCATCACCTGCCTGTTCCAGCGAGAAGCGATGGGTAATGGCGTTACGCGGCCACAGCTTCCAGTCCGTCAGATCATGGGCGCATTTTTCCATATGGAACAGACTGGTCACCCAGGAGCCGATAATCCGCCGTTGATGGTGCATCAGATCGGCGCTGACCTCGAATTCCACTTTTCCGGTTTCACCAATGTAAACCACCCGTCCCCAGTCAGCAGTGGATTGCAGTGCCAGCAAGCGACCTGCGGCATTACCGGAACAATCGAGCGCAACATCCGCGCCACCGTGGGTAAGTTCAGCAATTATCTGCGGCAGACCTTCGGTGGTCGCTAAATAGCCGTGATCCATCACCCCTAACTGTTTTGCCATCGCCAGACGTTCCGGCAGCATATCAACGCCGATGATCCGTTTTGCACCGCGACCTTTCGCCAGCATCATCGCCATCATGCCGACCGGCCCCAGACCGACCACCAGCACGTTATCGCTGCCGGAAACTTCGCCGCGCAAAATCCCTTCATAGGCCGTGCCAACGCCGCAACTGATAAACGCACCATCTTCGTAGCTCAGCGCATCCGGCAGGAGGATCAGATCTTTTTCTTCCGCCAGCAGATATTCGGCATGACCGCCGTCACGCTGCCAGCCGTAAGCCGCTTTTCCTTTGCCAGTACAAGAGATAGGAAAGCCGCGGCGGCAGTTCGGGCAAAAACCACAGCCAGAAATGTGATACACCAGCACGCGGTCGCCCTCTTTAAAATGGCGGCAGCCTTGCCCCATCGCCACAATCTGCCCGCACGGTTCATGACCGTTGATAAATCCCTGGTATAACGGTTTATCGGGTGCCGCCGCCGTGGCACGGTGTTGATGATAGATATAGTGGACATCGCTTCCGCAAATCCCGGAGGATTTCATTTTGATCAGTACCTGGTTAATCCCCGGCGTCGGCACCGCAACTTCCCGCAGATCGACGGTTGAATTTCCTGGTAAATAAGCTGCCAGCATCGTTTTCATAAATCCCTCATTAACAATACGATTAATTTTCATCCCTGCCGCACCCGCGCCAGGGGCGTTAAGGTTTAGCGTTTCGCTTTACTGCTTCGCTGGGTCAGCAAGATATTCGCCAGCACCGCCACCACGATGATGACGCCGCGTACCACCTGCTGGAAAAAGGAGTTAATACCGAGCAGCACCAGACCGTTACCGATTAGCGTAATCACCAGCACACCAAGCAATGTACCGAACAGGGAACCGCGACCGCCGGAAAGTGCCGTACCGCCGACCACGACCGCGGCGATGACGTCAAACTCCAGACCGTTTGCGGCACCTGCGTTACCAGAACCGAGGCGCGCCGCCAACAAAATGCCGGTCACCGCCGCTAATAATCCCGAAAGGGTAAAGATAAGAATGCGCACCCGACGAACGTTGATGCCGCACAACTGCGCCGCCGTAGCATTACCGCCAACGGCAAAAACCGAGCGCCCGAAGGCGGTTTTGCGGCTGATGAACACAAACAGCGCAAACAACACAATCATGATCAGCGCGGATACTGGCACACCGAGAAATTGTCCGCCCAGCCAGTCCAGCACCTCGTTTTCGTCAATCGGCACTGGCAGTGCGTTGGTCATAAACAGCCCCAGTGTGGCAACGAAACTTGGTACGTTAAACACGCCGCGCAGCACCCCGGCGAGCGTTCCCATCAGCGCGCCTAACAGCAACACCAGCAGACAAGCAATCGCCAACGGAACTTCAAATTGCAGCAAAAATGCCAGGCACACCGAGACAAAAGCCACCATCGGCCCAACGCTGACATCAATTTCACCGGAGATAATAATCAGCGTCATCGCCCAGGCGGCAATCCCAATGGTGGCGGCATCGCGCAGCACGTTCATCTGGTTATTCAATGAGATAAAGCCAGGCGCGTTCAGGGAGAAGACCAGATAAAGAATGGCAATCACCACCAGCAAACCGATCTCATTAATATGGCGACTGACAAATTGTTTGAGCGAGACGCTCTTGCCCTGCGGCAATGGTAATGACGAAGCAGACATCTTCAGGTTCCTCGGTAAAATTCATCAGTGCACAGACAGAATGGCGGACATCAGCTCATCCACATTGACCGGCGAGTGAAACTCCTGCGAGAACGTGCCGTGCTGTAATAACAGGATGCGGTCACACACCAGCGGCAACTCCTCCACTTCACTGGAGATAAACACCACGCTTTTTCCTTCGGCAGCCAGCTCACGGACAATACGGTAAATCTGCTGTTTGGCTTCGATATCGACGCCGCGCGTTGGCTCGTCGAGCAACAAAATCTGGCTGGCGGCATAGACCCAACGACCGATCACCACTTTTTGCTGATTGCCACCAGAAAGCGTGCCGATGGGTGTTTCGCTACTGGCAGCCTTGACCGTCATCCGCTGCATCACCTCTTCGGTCAGGCGGCGGATGGTGGACCATTGCAGCACACCGTTGGTGCTGATTTTTTGCCGATTGGTCAGCACTGTATTTTCGTCAACGCCCAGCCAGGGAATGATCCCCGCTTCTTTGCGGTTTTCTGGCGTATAGCCAATGCCGCGTTTCAGCATGTCGCCGTAATCGGGGCGCATGATTTTCTCGCCGTTGATAACAATTTCGCCCTGTTCATACGTCTCCAGCCCAACAATCGCCTTCAGCAATTCACTGCGCCCTGCCCCCAGCAGGCCAGCAATGCCAAGCACTTCGCCGCGACGTAACGTAAAGCTGATATCCTCCAGCTTGGGCTTATGGCGTAATGCACGGACTTCCAGCACGGCCTGATCGACAATTTCCTGAGGGGCTACCGGCGCAATATCAACGTGATCGCGCCCTAGCATTAGCGACACAATATGATGCGTGGAGGTGTTTTCGAGCATCACATCGCCCGCCACCTGACCATCGCGCATAACGGTGGCACAGGAGGCAATGCGGCGAATTTCTTCCATCCGGTGGCTGACATAAATCACCGCCACGCCCAGTGCCGACATCTTTTTCACCGCGCTGATCACCAGTTCAACTTCCGCACTGGCAAGCGAACTCGTAGGTTCATCAAGAATGACCACGCGCGGCTCGCCCTTCATCACCCGTGCAATTTCCACCAGTTGCTTTTGCGCCGGGCTTAGCGTTGAAACAAGTTGTTCAGGACTAACGTCAACGCCCAGCGCCTGTAAGCAACGTTGGGCATCCTGCGCCATTTGCAGGTAATCAATCATGCCGTTGCGGCGGGGCCACTGACCGAGGCAGAGGTTTTCCGCCACCGTCAGCCCTTCCACCAGACTTAACTCCTGATAAACCGCACGAACCCCCAGTTCAGCGGCACGGCGAGTCAACGTAGCTTCGTCACCTTCCAGTCGCGTCTCGCCAATCCAGATATCACCGCTATCCGGGCGTTCACTGCCGGTAAGCATTCGAATGAGAGTCGATTTGCCCGCGCCGTTTTTACCTAACAGCGCACGAACTTCGCCTTTATTGAGCGTGAAGTTAACGTTATCCAGCGCAACGACGCCGGGGTAACGCTTATTTCCTGCCACCACTTTTGCTACCGGGACTGCCTCTGTTGCCGTGAACATAGGGACCTCTGCGAATCAGCGATTAGGGCAGACCATCAACGTGCGTTGCCAGCCACTGTTTACCATCTTCCGTTTTGGTATAGAGATCGATTGGCACCTGAATCACTTTTTCACCGTCGGCTTGTTTATTGATAACCTTCAATGTTTGCGCGAGAACAGCATTGCCCATTTTCTTACCGGAAATATCCACTACCGCTTTCAGCACCTGATTGTTTTCCAGCTCCTGAGCAATTTCAGTGGTCATATCCGAACCGAAAACAGCAATTTTTCCGGCCTGATTTTGATTACGTACCGCTTTTACCGCGCCGAGTGTCGCTCCGCCCGATTCACCCATAATGGCGTTGAGATCCGGCGTGGAGATAATTAGTTTTTCACCAACGGAAATCGCTTTATCTAAAACAGTCCCTTCCTGATTAGCGACAATTTGCGCGCCGGGAACGCGGGATTTTAATACTTCTTCAAATCCTTTACGTCGCTGCACACAAACTTCAAAGGCTTCGCAATTGATGACGGCAATTTTCGGCTGGTCAATTTTATTGGCAATAAAATAATCGGCGGCAGCATTACCCAGTTTTTTACCAAATTCCAGCGGATCGC
Organism: Escherichia sp. WS33; assembly: GCF_046486385.1. NCBI lineage: Bacteria > Pseudomonadati > Pseudomonadota > Gammaproteobacteria > Enterobacterales > Enterobacteriaceae > Escherichia > Escherichia sp. WS33. Next base: position 51,348 of record NZ_JBJQLJ010000020.1, read on the forward strand.
CGACCAGATACGCCGAGACATATTTATCGACACCCTTTTGATTAATACAGGTGTTGTAGCAAATCACCGGAATACCCGCTTCACTGGCGCGACGAACGGTACGGCTACTGCCATTTTCAGACACTGCCGATAAAATAATGGCATCGACATTACGCGCCACGAGGGTATCAACAAAGGTACTTTCTTTCGAAATATCACCCTGGGCGTTAGTTTCAATTAACTGTACCTGTACTGAAGAATCTTTTGCCGCATCCTGAACGCCTTGACGCACTCCAGCGTAATATCCCTGAGTATCAAGGTATATTGCGCCAATGGTCATTTCTTTTTCCGCAGCCCTGGCAAATAAAGCGCTACCTAATAGCGTAGCCATTAATAATAGATTACGGGTTGTTCTCATTTTTTTAGGCATAGAGCCTCCTGTAGGGTTTTTATTAACAACGGCTTATTCTAATTATTTTGTGATGAGCGGCAGCGCGTGCCGCTCAAATATTACAGTTAATAGGGTTTAGTGAACGTAGTTAAAAATAAAAGGCATCACAGTGGTGAATAATGCCGCTTTCGGCCAGGCCGGATTAATCGCCGTCAATTCAGCGCGAGCAGACTCATATTGCGCAACCTCCCCGAGTCCCGCGGACGCCAGCATCGCCACCATCAGGCATTTTTCTTTATGCTGCTGTTGTAAATCGCCATACAGCGACAACAGATCAGGTTGTGAAACAGCAAAGAAATCCGCCTCAATACTGGTTTTCGCCATCTCTTGCGCCCACTGTTTCATTTCACTAAACAGTTGCTGTGCGGTGTGTTGTTCGCCCAGCAGTCGCAGCGCCATTCCTTGCCAGAAGAGATAATCAACCGGCTGATCGTTGTAATAACTGTGGATGTTAATGGTGCGATCGCCGGTCGCCGCCAGACGTAAACAACGCATCGCTTCAGTTTCATCGCCCTGCGCGTTGGCGCATATCGCCTGCCAGAACCAGATGTCGTTATCAGTTTGCCCCGGTAAACGGCCTTCGCTTAAATTCTCCGGATAATGCAGCGCGGCATGAAGCAGTTCGCTGGCCTGCTGCGGCTGTCTGGCATCAAGGTGCTGCCAGGCGCGTAATAACTGGTTGAGGATAAACTGACTGGTGACCTTCCCTTCCCCGCCTTCCCACGGGTGGAATTTGCGCGTGGCGAGAATGTCCGCCGCTTTGTCTGCCTGACCCGTGAGATGCCACAAATTGAGCAACTCTGCTGTCATGTCGTCGCGTTTCAGCGCAATTTCCAGATTATTTTCCAGACGCGCCAGTCGTTTCTCCGGTGTGGCTCCGCTTAACTTATCAAGCAAATCCCGTTCGAAAAGCAGACGTGCATCCTGCGGCGCAAGCTGATAAGCATTATCAAGATAACGCGCGGCCAGCTCATAATCGTGTTGCTTATTCCACGCATGGATCGCTAACCCGCGCCAGCCGTCGGCAAACTCCGGCGACATCTCTACGCAACGTTGCCATAAAGTAATGGCTTTGTTGTAGCTGCGCTTGTTGTAGTAGAAGCAGGCCAGTAAATGACGGGCAAACCAGCACTCTTCAATACTCTCCAGCGCCGCCACTTCTTCCAGCGTATTCGGGAAACGGACAAACTGCGGGAAGACATCAATGGCTTTTGCGACCAGTTCGCCGCGTTCGGCTTTCGGCAGCAAGCTGGCTTGTAGATAAAGCGATAACGTGCGCTGACAGTCCAGTGCGTTCAGCATCTCTGTCGCCAGAGTGGGCATTCCCCAGTTAATCAGTTGCCCGGCGGTCATCAGGGCGTTAACGTCGCGTCCCTGACACAGACCGCGCCACTGCGCGAGAGCTGATTCGCTACGACCATCGAACCAGTTCAGCCACCACAGAGTGGCGTTCAGCGGATAATCGCGCAGCAGTTTCTCGCGCTGCACACGCGCGTTGTCCTGACGACCACTTAACACCAGCAGCAGATTATGCAGGCAAAGCACTTCCTGATTGGTTGGGCAGGCGCGAAGACTTTGTTGGCAAAAATCCAGACCAGCGTCGAAGTTACCATTACGCGCCGCCAGTCGTGCCAGGCCATAATAGCCACCGGCTTTGCTGTTGCCGCTCCAGACCGCACGCCAGAAATCCTCTTCGGCTTGTTGATATTGTCCCTGACGTTCGTAAGCACTGGCGCGAATCAAACTCGCCTGTCCGCACTGCGGATTTTTGTTCAGCGCATGTGCGCGTTTCAGAGCCTGAGTGGCATACGCCACCGCTTGCGGGAAATCGGCACGGTTATATTCCAGCATCGCCAGCGCCAGGTTACAGCGGTAATCCAGCGGATCCAGCGCCACGCCGCGCAGGTAGTAATCGAACGGTGAACGGCTGGCGTGATGATATTGCTCCAGATGCTGACCGATAAACCAGGCTTCATCTGTACTGGTAATGTCTTGTGCTGACAGTGGCGCTTTGGCGACGTCCGGCAACGGCAACTCTTGCGGCTGATGTTCCTGATAACTCAGTACAATATTGCCGTCGGCATCGGAGAGCTCAATGGTCAGCCTTTCAGGATTGATACCGTGCAACACGCCCTGGATGGCGGTCGCAGGCATCAGTGCCACGGCATCATCAAGTAACGCGTTGCATTTGCCGATTTCGCGGATCGCCAGGCGGTATCCGTTCAACGGAGAGATGGCATACAGCCCCCACTCAATCCCCCGCTCACTACGCTGGAGTTTTATCACCGCATCGCGGGAGGCATTTTGCACCATGCCCAAAGAATGATAAGGCAGGAAATACTGCTCAAAACGCTTCTCTTCGTAAGCATCAAGCCAGGTAAAATCAGGCTGGTTATCGGCAAAAATACCGGTCATCAGTTCGATATACGGGCCGTTATTGTCGGTCAGACTCTTGTCCCACGCCTGGCCGAATTCACTGTGTCCCCAGCTCCACTGTTTTTTACCTGGCGCGATATGGTGGTTGGCAACGTGTAGCAAACCGCCATCTTCATCGTGACACCACGCGCCAACAAAATCGTACTGTGATTTTTCAGCCATATATGAGGTTGGAACGGGCACATTTTTATAGCGAGAAATGTCCACTCCGGCGGAGTAGTCCACTTTGTAGTAAGTGCCGGTGGCGATGGGGAAAGCGGAGACGGCCCGTTTGCCGTGATCAAACACCGCCGTTACATCCGGCGGGAAGACGCTCTGATGCCCTTCCCCCCCTTTCACTGCCGGGTTGGCCCACCACAAGAAATGACGCGGCGTGGCGTTGCCGTTATAGACGCGGCTGGCAATTTCCAACGCCGCCCGTTCAGGACGCAGTGTGAAACCTGTCATCACCTGTAAACCGTGCATCGGCTCCGTTTCGCCGACCCACACCGTCTGTGCGCCGTCTTCATGGGCTTCGAGGGTGAAATCAACGGGCATAAAGGTGGTCGGGCGATGGTGTTGCGGCCAGTTAAACTCAATCCCGCCAGAGATCCACGGTCCCAGCAGCCCCACCAGCGCAGGTTTAATGACTTCATTGTGATAGACAAAATCGCGTTGTTTCACTTTATCCCATGCGCGATGCACACGACCGCCCAGTTCCGGCAGGATCATCACTTTGATGTAGTCGTTTTCCAGCCACACCGCCTGCCAGGATTTCAGGGTTTTCTGCTCGCTCAGCGTATCGGTCACGCCGTAGGGATAAACCGCGCCGGACGATCCCTGATAAACGCGATTTTCCAGGAACATGGGATGTATATCCTGCGGCCCGGTTTCATAGGTCGGGATCTCAACGCGCTCTTGCCACACTTTTACTGGAGTCATGGTGCCCTCAATATTAACAAGACATACTGAATTAAAAGATTTGTGGCAGTGTATTGAACAATCTGGCAATGTTTTCGCGGAATAATCACGCAATTAACTAAACAAGGTTTAGTGAAGATGAGAGCCTGCATTAACAATCAACAGATTCGCCACCATAACAAATGCGTGATTCTGGAACTGCTGTACCGGCAAAAGCGCGCCAATAAATCAACGCTGGCCCGGCTGGCGCAAATTTCGATTCCGGCAGTCAGTAATATTTTGCAGGAACTGGAAAGCGAAAAACGGGTGGTGAATATCGACGATGAAAGCCAGACGCGCGGGCATAGTAGCGGTACATGGCTGATTGCGCCGGAAGGTGACTGGACGCTGTGCCTGAACGTGACGCCCACCAGTATTGAGTGTCAGGTTGCTAATGCTTGTTTAAGTCCGAAAGGCGAATTTGAGTATTTACAGATTGATGTACCGACGCCGCAGGCGCTGCTGTCCGAAATCGAAAAATGCTGGCATCGCCACCGTAAATTGTGGCCGGACCGCACCATCAATCTGGCGCTGGCAATCCACGGTCAGGTTGATCCAGTGACAGGAGTGTCGCAAACCATGCCGCAAGCGCCGTGGACAACGCCGGTTGAGGTGAAGTATCTGCTGGAAGAGAAGCTGGGCATTCGGGTGATGGTCGATAATGACTGCGTGATGCTGGCGCTGGCGGAAAAATGGCAAAATAATTCGCAGGAACGGGATTTCTGCGTGATCAACGTTGATTACGGCATTGGCTCGTCGTTCGTGATTAACGAGCAAATTTATCGCGGCAGTTTGTATGGTAGCGGACAGATTGGTCACACCATCGTTAATCCGGATGGCGTCGTCTGCGACTGTGGACGTTACGGCTGCCTGGAAACCGTCGCCTCGTTAAGCGCATTAAAAAAACAGGCGCGGGTATGGCTAAAATCACAACCGGTTAATACTCAGCTTGATCCTGAAAAATTGACTACCGCGCAGTTAATCGCTGCCTGGCAGAGTGGAGAACCGTGGATCACCAGCTGGGTTGACCGCAGTGCCAATGCCATTGGTTTGAGTCTGTATAACTTCCTCAACATCCTCAATATTAATCAGATTTGGTTGTACGGTCGCAGTTGTGCCTTTGGTGAGAACTGGCTTAATACTATTATTCGCCAGACGGGATTTAACCCGTTCGACCGCGACGAAGGACCGAGCGTGAAAGCGACGCAAATTGGCTTCGGGCAATTAAGCCGCGCACAACAGGTGCTGGGAATTGGCTATTTGTATGTTGAGGCGCAGTTACGACAGATTTGATGGCGCGATAACGTAGAAAGGCTTCCCGAAGGAAGCCTTTTTTCAACAGATTAACCGTTTCGCTTATGCGTAAACCGGGTAACGTGCGCAGATGTCGAGAACTTTACCTTTGATGCGCTCGATAACGGCTTCATCATTGATGCTGTCCAGCACGTCACACATCCAGCCAGCCAGTTCTTTCGCTTCTGCTTCTTTGAAGCCGCGACGCGTAATTGCCGGAGTACCCACGCGAATACCGGAGGTCACAAACGGGCTCTTCGGATCGTTCGGTACGCTGTTTTTGTTGACGGTGATGTTAGCACGGCCCAGAGCGGCGTCTGCTTCTTTACCGGTCAGGTTTTTATCAACCAGATCAACCAGGAACAGGTGGTTATCAGTGCCGCCGGAAACCACTTTGTAGCCGCGTTCCAGGAACACTTCTACCATCGCTTTAGCGTTTTTAGCGACCTGCTGCTGGTAAGTTTTGAACTCAGGCTCCATCGCTTCTTTCAGAGCAACCGCTTTACCGGCGATTACGTGCATCAACGGACCGCCCTGACCACCAGGGAAAACGGCAGAGTTCAGTTTTTTGTACAGCTCTTCGCTACCACCTTTCGCCAGGATCAGGCCGCCGCGCGGACCCGCCAGGGTTTTGTGAGTGGTGGTAGTAACAACGTGAGCATGAGGAACCGGGTTCGGGTAGACGCCAGCAGCAACCAGGCCCGCAACGTGCGCCATATCAACGAACAGGTAAGCACCGATGCTGTCAGCGATTTCACGCATTTTCGCCCAGTCAACCACGCCGGAATATGCAGAGAAACCACCGATAATCATTTTCGGCTTGTGTTCTTTGGCTTGTTTTTCCAGATCGGCGTAGTCGATATGACCGGTAGCATCGATACCGTAAGGAACGATGTTGTACAGTTTACCGGAGAAGTTAACCGGAGAACCGTGAGTCAGGTGACCGCCATGCGCCAGGTTCATACCCAGAACGGTATCACCTGGTTCCAGCAGCGCGGTGTAGACCGCAAAGTTAGCCTGGGAGCCGGAGTGCGGCTGGACGTTAGCGTAGTCAGCGCCGAACAGTTCTTTCGCACGATCGATCGCCAGTTGTTCAACGATATCAACATACTCGCAACCGCCGTAGTAGCGTTTGCCCGGATAACCTTCAGCATATTTGTTGGTCAGCTGAGAACCCTGCGCCTGCATTACGCGCGGGCTGGTGTAGTTTTCGGAGGCGATCAGTTCGATGTGCTCTTCCTGACGTACTTTTTCCTGCTCCATAGCCTGCCACAGTTCGGCATCATAATCGGCAATGTTCATTTCACGCTTTAACATCCGCATCTCCTGACTCAGCTAACAATAAAATTTTTGGCCTTTATAGGCGGTCCTGTTGGACAACGGCGAACAGTATAACCGAATCATTGTGCGATAACAGGTCTTGACAAAGGAATTTACGCAAACGATTACCTTCAGGCTACGCAAGGCTTTGGAGAATAAAGAGCTTGCAACCGGAAACGGATTTCTTTTCAGGTTTGTGATGCAAATTTTTCACTTCATCACATTCTTTCTGAAAAACACCAAAGAACCATTTACATTGCAGGGCTATTTTTTATAAGATGCATTTGAGATACATCAATTAAGATGCAAAAAAAGGAAGACCATATGCTTGACGCTCAAACCATCGCTACAGTAAAAGCCACCATCCCTTTACTGGTGGAAACGGGGCCAAAGTTAACCGCCCATTTCTACGACCGTATGTTTACTCATAACCCAGAACTCAAAGAAATTTTTAACATGAGTAACCAGCGTAATGGCGATCAACGTGAAGCACTGTTTAACGCTATTGCCGCCTACGCCAGTAATATTGAAAACCTGCCTGCGCTGCTGCCAGCGGTAGAAAAAATCGCGCAGAAGCACACCAGCTTCCAGATCAAACCGGAACAGTACAACATCGTCGGTGAACACCTGTTGGCAACGCTGGACGAAATGTTCAGCCCGGGGCAGGAAGTGCTGGACGCGTGGGGTAAAGCCTATGGTGTACTGGCTAATGTATTTATCAATCGCGAGGCGGAAATCTATAACGAAAACGCCAGCAAAGCCGGTGGTTGGGAAGGTACTCGCGATTTCCGCATTGTGGCTAAAACACCGCGCAGCGCGCTTATCACCAGCTTCGAACTGGAGCCGGTCGACGGTGGCGCAGTGGCAGAATACCGTCCGGGGCAATATCTCGGCGTCTGGCTGAAGCCGGAAGGTTTCCCGCATCAGGAAATTCGTCAGTACTCTTTGACTCGCAAACCGGATGGCAAAGGCTATCGTATTGCGGTGAAACGCGAAGAGGGTGGGCAGGTATCCAACTGGTTGCACAATCACGCCAATGTTGGCGATGTCGTGAAACTGGTTGCTCCGGCAGGTGATTTCTTTATGGCTGTCGCAGATGACACACCAGTGACGTTAATCTCTGCCGGTGTTGGTCAAACGCCAATGCTGGCAATGCTCGACACGCTGGCAAAAGCAGGCCACACAGCACAAGTGAACTGGTTCCATGCGGCAGAAAATGGCGATGTTCACGCCTTTGCCGATGAAGTTAAGGAACTGGGGCAGTCACTGCCGCGCTTTACCGCGCACACCTGGTATCGTCAGCCGAGCGAAGCCGATCGCGCTAAAGGTCAGTTTGATAGCGAAGGTCTGATGGATTTGAGCAAACTGGAAGGTGCGTTCAGCGATCCGACAATGCAGTTCTATCTCTGCGGCCCGGTTGGCTTCATGCAGTTTACCGCGAAACAGTTAGTGGATCTGGGCGTGAAGCAGGAAAACATTCATTACGAATGCTTTGGCCCGCATAAGGTGCTGTAATTTGATGTTGCCGGATGGAAACATCCGGCAACCCTTGACGCGGTTTAAATTGCCGCGTCGTCCTCTTCACCGGTACGGATGCGAATGACCCGTGCCACGTCAAAGACGAAGATTTTACCGTCACCGATTTTGCCGGTTTGCGCCGTGCGAATAATGGTATCGACACAGGTATCGACAATGTCGTCCGGTACGACAATCTCAATTTTCACTTTCGGCAGAAAATCCACCATATACTCCGCGCCGCGGTACAGCTCGGTATGGCCTTTCTGGCGACCAAAGCCTTTCACTTCGGTCACCGTCATGCCGGTAATACCGACTTCGGCCAGTGCTTCGCGGACATCGTCCAGCTTGAAGGGTTTTATAATCGCATCAATCTTTTTCATGCTATTCCTTGAAAAGGTCGCCTGTCTTTTGATCTGCTAAACGTAACACATAACGCCAATTCATTCCTTGAAATCGTTTGCATCCAGCTCGTGTCGGGAAAGCAGTTTATAAAATTCTGTCCGGTTGCGCCCCGCCATTCTCGCCGCGTGGGTGACGTTGCCTTTGGTAATTTGCAGCAGCTTACGCAAATAGTTGAGTTCAAACTGATTACGTGCCTCAACAAAGGTTGGCAGCGCCGTGTTTTCACCCTCCAGCGCCTGCTCTACTAATGCATCGCTAATAACCGGAGATGAGGTCAGCGCCACGCACTGTTCAATCACGTTGACCAACTGGCGCACATTACCCGGCCAGCTAGCGGTCATCAGGCGTTTCATCGCATCAGTGGAGAACGCGCGGACAAACGGTTTATGTCGCTCTGCCGCCTGGCGCAACAGGTGATTTGCCAGAAGCGGAATGTCTTCTGTGCGCTCTGCCAGAGCCGGAATTTTCAGGCTGACAACGTTGAGGCGGTAATAGAGATCTTCACGGAATTCCCCGCGCGCCATCGCTTTTGGCAGGTCGCGGTGAGTGGCGGAAATAATCCGCACGTCGATATCAATATCGCGGTTGCTGCCCAGCGGGCGCACTTTACGCTCCTGCAACACGCGCAGCAGTTTGACCTGCAATGGTGCGGGCATATCGCCAATCTCATCGAGAAATAGCGTACCGCCTTCCGCCGCCTGGAATAAACCTTCGCGATTGCTGACAGCGCCAGTAAACGCGCCACGCGCATGACCAAACAGCTCCGACTCCAGCAACTGCTCGGGCAATGCGCCACAGTTAATAGCAATAAATGGTTTGCTGTTACGCGGGCTGGCGTTGTGGATAGCCTGGGCGAAAATCTCTTTCCCGGTGCCGCTCTGGCCATTAATCAACACGCTGACGTCTGATTGCGCCACCAGCCGCGCCTGTTCCAGCAAACGCAGCATCAGCGGGCTGCGGGTGACAATTGCCTCGCGCCAGCGTTCATCGGTGGCTGGCGCGGATTGCTCCAGCGCATCGTCAATTGCCTGATATAGCGCGTCTTTGTCGACAGGCTTGGTGAGGAAACTAAAAACGCCCTGCTGTGTTGCAGCAACGGCATCGGGGATAGAACCATGCGCAGTAAGAATAATTACCGGCATTCCCGGCTGCACTTTCTGGATTTCAGCAAACAGCTGCATACCGTCCATTTCATCCATCCGCAGGTCGCTGATAACTAAATCTACTTTTTCGCGATTCAGTACCCGTAATCCTTCAGCGCCACTTTCCGCCGTGACCACACTGTAGCCTTCGCTGGTCAGGCGCAGGCCAAGCAGTTTCAGCAATCCCGGATCGTCATCGACCAATAATAAATGCGCAGGTTTATGGCTCATCAGGAGTGACCTCATGGGTGGATGGCGCGGGCTTTTCACCCTCGTGCGGCGTATCCGGCGAGAAATTTCCAGCCGGTTTGCGGGTCGAGAGCTGGCGTTCAATATCAGTCAGGTTTTCCAGCTTGCGGGTGGTGAGTTCCAGTTGCTGCTGTAGAACGTGATGTTGCTGGCGCAATGTATCCAGCTCGCTGTCGCTGGCCTGCTGGAGCTTGCCGTAGCGTTGGCGCTCTTCCGCCAGTTGCAGTTGCAGCGCCTGACCGTCGCGCCAGAGTTGATACAGAGGGCGAACCTGTGCCGGGATCTCGGTACTTAGCGCATCAATGCGCGCGACCAGCTGGCGGCGCTCATACGGCGTAATTTTGGCGTCGGCGAGCAAAATCCCTTGTTTAAAGGTATTTTGCCAGCTGCCGTCGTCATATTGGCGAGCTTGCTGACGTGACTGCGCAGGCATTAAACGATCAGCACAATCCATCGCCCGCAGCCAGTAAAGCGGATTGGTTTCGGTTGATTTACCTTGCAGCGCCCAGATGTCGCTACATTCAGTAGAAAGATAGTCAGCCAGTTGATAAACCGGAATTTTTTCTTCTGCTGGCGTATCAATGGCTGGCTTATTGTGACTCTGCACGCAACCCAGCAATGCCAGACATGGCAGCCCTGCCAGCCACAGCCGTCGGGGCAATAATCGTTGAAAAATGTGTCGCATATTCACCAGACTTAATGCCTATCCCAGTGGGCGTAATTATTGCAGGCAGTTTGGACATGGACAGCGCGGAGAAACCGGAGCGTACACGTCGTACGTGAGGATTTCGAGCACTGCCCGGGGCCGAACTGGCAAATAAAATAGCCTGATGGGATAGGCTGTTAGCATTATTTCGTGTTTTTCGACGACGGCAATTCAATGCGGAAACAAACGTCTTGCCCGCTCTCGTCGACCAGATACAGTTCCCCTTGCATACGGCGAATACAATCCCTGGCAATGCTTAATCCCAGACCGCTGCCCTTCACCGCCCCTTTTCGCTGGTGGCTTCCTTGAAAAAAGGGTTCGAAGATCATGGCGCGTTCCTCTTGCGGAATGGGTGTGCCTGTATTGATGACATCAATATAAACCCGTGCACCATGTAAGCTGCTGCGAAGGCAAATGTTACCGGATTCAGCCCCGTAGTGCACCGCATTGGAGTAAAGATTATCCAGTACGCTCATCAGCAGCATTGGCTCCGCCAGGCAAGCTGTTGCTTTGAGATCGACGTCGGTATGCATCATTTTAGCCCGTGCGGGCAGGCTATGAGCAGAAACCACTGTCTCCACCAGCGGTGCTAATTCAACATTCTCCAGTTCCACCGCACTGTCCGCCTGTTTACGGTTGTAATCAAGCAGTTGTTCGATCAGTTTTTGCAAATTGCGGCTGCTGCTATCAAGAATGCTCACCACCTCTTTTTGCTCTGGCGTAAGCGGCCCGACAACCTGGTCAGCCAGTAATTCAGTGCCCTCGCGCATACTCGCCAGTGGCGTTTTTAATTCATGAGATAAATGTCTTAAAAATTGATGGCGTTGGGATTCCAGCCATGACAGGCGCTCACTTAACCAAAGAATACGTTGCCCAACCGAGCGTAACTCGCTCGGTCCACTGAACGAAACGCTATTGCCCAGAGAACGCCCTTCCCCCAGACGGTTGATCATGCGCTCGATATTTTTCACCGGCCCGATAATCATCCGCGTGAAAAGTAGCACCATCACCAGACTCACCAGAAATAGCACCAGCGATTGCCAACCAAAATATTGCCCACGTTCGGCGATTTCACGCTGAAGTTGCTGCCCACGAGAGAACACCACTGTGCGCGTGGCCTGCACCATTTCGGTATTGGCACTGGCAAAGGCTTCAAGACGCGCGGCGGCGGCAGCATCGGGACCACTGTTGTTACACTGAAGTTGGGCCAGATTGTTCAAATCCTGACGCAATGCCTGGTAAAGTTTATCGTCTGGCAGTACGCCTGCGTGGGCATCGAGCATTTCGCTGTAACGCTTGCGCTGGCTTTGATAAACCTTCGCAAGCGTAGGATCGTCCAGCACGCAATACTGACGGTAGCTACGCTCCATCTCCAGCGCCGCGTTGGTCATCGCTTCACTACGCCGGGCATCAATAAGCGTAGTGCGGTTAACCAGCGCCGCCTGATCGCTAAGCGCATTCAGGCTTTGCCAGGCTTGCCATGCCAGCACCAACAGGGGTAGTAGAATTAGCAAAAATGCCAGCATTACCAGTTGTCGTAATGAGCGGGGAAAAACAGGCCAGCGTTTCAAGGTGTTACTCTCGTCAGACGCGAATAGCCTGATGCTAACCGAGGGGAAGTTCAGATACAACAAAGCCGGGAATTACCCGGCTTTGTTATGGAATAAGGCGGTGCCTAACTCGACGTTTCGCCCGATGGTTGATATAGCTACGCTGATATCAGAAGTTGGACGGCAGGCACCTTGTTGTGCGTCATTCGAATTTTATGTAGCACGTCCCGAAGGGGCTGACATAAGTCGGTGAATGAGCCACTGCTTACTATTATGCAGTAACTGTGCCAATAAAGAAAATAGTTTGGTAACGTACTGATTATACGTCGCTTTGAGGGGTTTATGGCTTCTCCGTTATTTGAATGTAAATCAGCCACTGTGTCGCTAAAAAGAGACAACTTAAGATAAACTTATTAGATAATATTAAAATCAATGAGTTAAGTGTCGCCAGAAAGCGACACGGTAAACCACCCATTGTCGTGATTTACAGACACAAAAAAGCTCCCGGAGTTGGGAGCTTATGATAGTGGTTGGTGCTTAATGCCGGATGCGGCGTAAATGCCGCATCCGGGCTGCAAAACCAATGAACTGATGACTTACCCCAACTGCTTACGCGCATTGCGGAAAATGCGCATCCATGGGCCATCCTCGCCCCAGTTTTCCGGATGCCAGGAGTTGCTGACAGTACGGAAAACACGTTCCGGGTGCGGCATCATAATGGTGACTCGACCACTTTCAGTCGTAATCGACGTAATACCGTTCGGTGAACCGTTCGGGTTAGCCGGGTAGGTTTCAGTGACTTTGCCGAAGTTATCGACATAGCGCAGTGCCACCAGCCCTTTGCTTTCCAGTGCCGCCAGATGCGCCGCATCACGCACTTCCACGCGCCCTTCACCATGAGAGACAGCAATCGGCATTTGCGAGCCCACCATCCCCTGCAACAGCAGCGACGGGCTTTGGGTCACTTCAACCAGGCTGAAACGCGCTTCAAAGCGATCGGAGGTATTGCGCACAAAACGTGGCCACAACTCACTACCTGGGATCAGTTCGCGCAGGTTAGACATCATCTGGCAACCGTTACATACCCCCAGCGCCAGCGTTTGCGGACGGTGGAAGAAGGTTGCAAACTCATCGCGTACACGGTCATTGAACAGGATTGACTTCGCCCAACCTTCACCGGCACCCAGCACATCACCGTAGGAGAAACCACCGCACGCGACCAGGGCGTGGAAATCTTCCAGGCCCGTGCGTCCAGTCAGCAGGTCACTCATATGCACATCGATTGCATCGAAGCCTGCACGGTGGAAAGCTGCCGCCATTTCAACATGCGAGTTCACGCCCTGCTCACGCAGCACAGCAACTTTCGGACGTGCGCCAGTGGCAATATACGGTGCTGCCACATCTTCGTTGATATCGAACGACAGTTTCACATTCAGGCCCGGATCGGCGTCGTTTGATTTCGCCTGGTGCTCCTGGTCAGCACACTCCGGGTTGTCACGCAGGCGCTGCATCTGCCAGGTAGTTTCTGCCCACCAGACACGCAACGTGGTGCGGCTTTCGCTGAATACAGTCTGCCCGTTGGCGGTAATCACAAAACGGTCACCGGAAACCGCCTGCCCTACATAATGGACACAATCAGCAAGCCCATGCTGTGCCAGTACGGACTCGACCGCTTCACGGTCAGCGGCACGAACCTGAATCACCGCACCCAGTTCTTCGTTAAACAACGCCGCCAGGCGATCGTCGCCCAGAGAGGCAATATCCGCGTTAATGCCGCAATGACCAGCAAAGGCCATTTCCGCCAGCGTTACCAGCAGGCCGCCATCAGAGCGGTCGTGGTATGCGAGCAGCTTACGCTGTGCAACCAGCGCCTGAATCGCGTCATAGAAGCCTTTCAGTTGCGCGACATCGCGTACATCTGCCGGTTTGTCGCCAAGCTGACGATAAACCTGCGCCAGCGCCGTTGCGCCCAGCGCGTTATTGCCTTTGCCCAAATCAATCAGCAGCAGTGCGTTATCTTCGGTAGAAAGCTGCGGCGTGATGGTGTGACGTACATCTTCCACGCGGGCAAATGCAGAAATCACCAGCGACAGCGGCGACGTCATTTCGCGCTCTTCGTTACCTTCCTGCCAGCGGGTTTTCATCGACATAGAGTCTTTACCCACCGGGATCGTCAGGCCCAGCGCCGGACAAAGCTCTTCGCCCACGGCTTTAACGGCTTCATACAGGCCCGCATCTTCACCAGGGTGGCCTGCCGCCGCCATCCAGTTGGCGGAAAGTTTAATGCGTTTGATATCGCCAATCTGTGTTGCGGCAATATTGGTTAACGCTTCACCGACCGCCAGACGGGCAGAGGCGGCGAAATCCAGCAGCGCAACCGGCGCACGCTCGCCAATCGCCATCGCTTCACCGTAGTAGCTGTCGAGGCTGGCGGTAGTGACCGCGCAGTTAGCGACCGGCACCTGCCACGGACCCACCATCTGATCGCGCGCTACCATGCCAGTTACGCTGCGGTCACCGATGGTCACCAGGAAAGTTTTCTCCGCCACGGTCGGCAGATGCAGTACGCGTTTCACCGCGTCTGCAATGGTGATCCCTTCACGGACCAGCGCATCGCCCTTCGCTTTCAGCGTTTGTACATCGCGGGTCATCTTCGGCGTTTTACCAAGCAGGACGTCCAGCGGCAGATCGATCGGCTGATTATCAAAATGACGATCGTGCAGAGAAAGATGCAGTTCTTCGGTCGCTTCACCAATCACCGCGTAGGGTGCGCGCTCACGCTTACACAGTTCGTCAAACAGCGGTAATTGATCGGCTGCAACCGCCAGCACGTAGCGTTCCTGGGATTCGTTACACCAGATTTCCAGCGGGCTCATGCCCGGTTCGTCGCTTAGAATATCGCGCAGTTCAAATTTACCGCCGCGTCCGCCGTCGCTCACCAGCTCCGGCATCGCGTTAGAAAGACCGCCCGCACCGACGTCGTGGATAAACAGAATTGGGTTAGCATCACCAAGCTGCCAGCAACGGTCGATCACTTCCTGGCAACGACGCTCCATCTCCGGGTTGTCGCGCTGTACGGAAGCAAAGTCGAGGTCGGCATCAGACTGACCTGACGCCATGGAAGACGCCGCTCCGCCGCCAAGACCGATGTTCATTGCCGGGCCGCCGAGAACGACCAGCTTCGCACCGACGTTGATCTCGCCTTTTTGTACGTGATCGGCGCGAATGTTGCCGATCCCGCCCGCCAGCATGATCGGTTTGTGATAACCGCGCAGCTCTTCGCCGTTGTGGCTGTTCACTTTTTCTTCATAAGTACGGAAGTAGCCATTCAGTGCCGGACGACCAAATTCGTTGTTAAACGCCGCGCCGCCCAGCGGGCCTTCGGTCATGATGTCCAGCGCGGTGACAATACGCTCAGGCTTACCGAAATCTTCTTCCCACGGCTGTTCGAAGCCAGGAATTCGCAGGTTGGAAACGGAGAAACCAACCAAACCCGCTTTCGGCTTCGCGCCGCGCCCGGTGGCACCTTCATCGCGGATTTCACCGCCGGAACCGGTCGCCGCGCCCGGCCACGGAGAAATCGCCGTCGGGTGGTTGTGAGTTTCGACTTTCATCAGAATATGCGCCGGTTCCTGATGGAAATCGTAGCGGCCCGTTTCGTGGTCAGCAAAGTAGCGGCCCACTTCAGAACCTTCCATTACGGCGGCGTTATCTTTATAAGCAGAGAGAACGTAATCTGGCGTGGTTTCGAAGGTGTTTTTGATCATCTTAAACAGCGATTTCGGCTGTTGCTCACCGTCGATAACCCAATCGGCGTTAAAAATCTTGTGGCGGCAGTGCTCGGAGTTCGCCTGGGCGAACATATACAGCTCGATGTCGTTCGGGTTACGACCAAGCTTTGTGAAAGCATCCTGCAGATAGTCAATTTCATCTTCCGCCAGTGCCAGGCCAAGACGCAGGTTAGCGTCGATTAGCGCCTGACGGCCCTGCCCCAGCAAATCAACGCTGGTGACCGGAGTCGGTTGATGGTGTGCAAACAGCTGCTCTGCATCATCTAAAGCAAAAAAGACCGTTTCCATCATGCGGTCGTGCAGTTCAGCGGTAACCTGCTGCCATTGTTCATTGGTCAGCGTACCGGCTTCTATATAGTAAGCAACGCCGCGCTCAAGGCGGTTTACCTGTTGTAGCCCGCAGTTATGGGCAATATCGGTCGCTTTCGAAGACCAGGGAGAGATGGTGCCAGGACGCGGGGTCACCAGCAGGAGTTTGCCTTGCGGGGCGTGGCTGGCGAGTGCCGGGCCATATTTCAGCAGGCGTTCAAGTTGTGCGTGCTCATCATCGTTTAACGGCGCATTGAGGTCAGCAAAATGGACATACTCGGCGTAAATATTGTGAACCGGGAGCCTGGCAGCCTGAAAACGTGCCAGCAGTTTGTTGATTCGGAATGCCGACAGTGCAGGCGAACCACGCAGAATTTCCATCATAAGTCTCTCGTCTTCTAAGCTTTCGGTGTACCCAAGGGGGGGAAACGGGCGTCATTATAAAGAATCTGATGCGCTGACGAAACCGTTTGCGTGGAAATAAAATCACCATCGTGAATTAGCAACGCGTGCCGCCAATGGCTGTAATAAGTTGCCATCTGGCGCAGGTTTACGCAAAATGCCGCTCATTTATGAGTAAACCTTTCACTATTATTACGTTTTTTCAAGCTGGGACGCGCACGACACAGAGAATTAACTAATTGAAAAAATTAAAGATTAATTATCTGTTCATCGGCATTCTGGCACTGCTGCTCGCGGTCGCTCTCTGGCCATCCATTCCCTGGTTTGGTAAAGCCGACAACCGTATCGCCGCCATTCAAGCGCGGGGAGAGTTGCGTGTGAGCACCATTCATACTCCCCTGACTTATAACGAAATCAACGGGAAACCTTTTGGCCTGGATTACGAACTGGCGAAACAGTTTGCCGATTACCTCGGTGTAAAACTGAAAGTGACCGTGCGGCAGAATATCAGCCAGCTGTTTGACGACCTCGATAATGGTAACGCCGACCTGCTGGCGGCAGGACTGGTCTATAACAGTGAGCGGGTAAAAAATTATCAGCCTGGCCCTACCTATTATTCCGTGTCACAACAACTGGTTTATAAAGTGGGTCAGTATCGCCCGCGCACACTGGGCAACCTGACGGCGGAGCAACTCACCGTTGCACCGGGTCACGTGGTGGTTAACGATCTCCAAACCCTGAAAGACACAAAATTCCCGGAATTAAGCTGGAAGGTAGACGACAAAAAAGGCTCTGCGGAATTAATGGAAGATGTCATCGAAGGAAAACTCGATTACACCATTGCTGATTCTGTCGCCATCAGCCTGTTTCAGCGCGTTCACCCGGAGCTCGCCGTAGCGCTCGATATCACCGATGAACAACCGGTGACTTGGTTTAGCCCGTTAGATGGCGATAATACCCTTTCCGCCGCCCTGCTCGACTTCTTCAACGAAATGAATGAAGACGGTACGCTGGCACGCATTGAAGAGAAATACCTGGGGCATGGCGATGATTTTGATTACGTCGATACGCGCACATTTTTACGCGCCGTCGATGCGGTACTGCCGCAGTTAAAGCCCCTGTTTGAGAAATACGCCGAAGAAATTGACTGGCGTTTGCTGGCCGCTATTGCTTATCAGGAATCGCACTGGGATGCACAGGCCACTTCACCGACGGGTGTGCGCGGCATGATGATGTTAACCAAAAATACCGCGCAAAGCCTCGGCATTACGGATCGTACCGATGCCGAACAGAGCATCAGCGGTGGCGTGCGTTATTTGCAGGATATGATGAGTAAAGTGCCGGAAAGTGTGCCGGAGAACGAGCGGATCTGGTTTGCCCTCGCTGCGTACAATATGGGCTATGCGCATATGCTGGATGCCCGCGCCCTGACGGCAAAAACCAAAGGGAATCCTGACAGTTGGGCTGACGTAAAACAGCGTCTGCCTTTACTTAGCCAGAAACCCTATTACAGCAAGCTGACTTACGGCTACGCTCGTGGACATGAAGCCTACGCTTATGTCGAAAATATTCGTAAGTATCAGATTAGCCTGGTGGGTTATCTGCAAGAGAAAGAGAAGCAGGCTACAGAAGCGGCGATGCAACTGGCGCAGGATTATCCGGCGGTATCGCCTACGGAGTTGGGCAAAGAGAAATTTCCTTTTCTCTCGTTTCTTTCCCAGTCGTCATCAAACTATTTGACCCATTCTCCCTCTCTGCTGTTTTCCAGGAAAGGGAGTGAAGAGAAACAAAATTAATCCGTCGAGGATTGCGCTTTTTTCTGCGCTTTAATTTCCTGGCGGCGCATGCGAAAGAAGTCACTGAGCAACGCCGCGCACTCATCCGCCAGTATTCCTTCCGTAATTTCCACTCGGTGATTCATACCCGGATGATGCAGCACATCCATTAAAGATCCCGCAGCGCCAGTTTTCGCGTCACGCGCACCAAAGACCACGCGACCAATGCGACTGTGGATCATCGCTCCGGCACACATTACACATGGTTCAAGCGTGACATACAACGTGGCGTCGATCAGACGATAATTTTGCATCACCAGACCACCCTGCCGCAGGGCCATGATTTCTGCATGTGCGGTGGGATCATGGCGACCAATCGGGCGGTTCCAGCCTTCGCCGATTACCCGATTGTTATGCACTAATACCGCGCCGACCGGCACTTCCCGCTCATCCCAGGCACGTTTCGCCAGCGTCAGCGCGTGACACATCCAGTATTCGTGGCTAAATTCGACTTCAGACAAAAAGAAAACTCCGGTTATAAAAGCGCGGCGCATTATACACGGACGCTATGCTTTACTCTATTCCAGTTGCTGGAGTTCACCGCGCGGGGTTACTCGCCAACGATGCTGACAGAAATAAAGCAGCGGATTGTCCTGATTACTGTCGCTATAGCCACTGTACAGCCGCAGCGGAGTGCCGATTTTGCGCTCCAGTTGTGCGACCTTTTCATGTCCCAGACAACGCATCGTCAATACCCAACCACCATAGCCACGCTGAATTTGGCTGGCGATAAGATTAACCCGCGGCAGCCAGGGCGTATCGAAATAAACCGCTTCAACCAGCGGCTGCGGAGAGCCGGTAATCAACCAGATATCAGCATCGGAACTTAACAGGTAGGTGGTTAATCGCTCCTGAACCAGCGGAAAGGCGGTAACATTGTCGCGAAACCAGCGCACGAAATCGGCCTGCAACGTCTGTAAACGTGCTTCGCTGTGACCAAAAGTGCACCCCCACAGAAGCAGACTCATCGGCCAGCGTGCCGCACGACCTTTTATCAATAACGCAATGGCTATAATCGGTAACAACGGCAGGACAAGTAACGCATTCAGCGGTTGGCGACGCAGTAAATAGCGCAGAAAACTGCCGAACATATCCTGCTGATGCAATGTTCCATCTAAGTCAAAAAACACCACACGACGCTCGTGAGTTGCCAAACCATACTCCTCTGGACTGAAACATCCTGATTAATTTTCGCTACTACATAGCCTAACAGATAGATCATCACTTTTCCGGCAACAATCGACCGCATCATGGCTAACTGGAATTTTTAATTCATGGCAATTAGCGGCAATGGAATATAAAATTCACTCGCGTGTCTCTCATATTGCCTGTTGTCGCCACTATTTCATCGCGAGGAAAGATATGAACGGCTTACTTCGTATCCGTCAGCGTTACCAGGGGCTTGCCCAGAGTGATAAAAAACTGGCGGATTATCTGCTGCTACAACCTGATACGGCGCGCCATTTAAGCTCTCAGCAACTGGCCAACGAAGCCGGAGTCAGTCAGTCCAGCGTCGTGAAGTTCGCGCAAAAACTCGGCTATAAAGGTTTTCCGGCGCTTAAGTTGGCGTTGAGTGAAGCGCTGGCAAGCCAGCCGGAATCGCCCTCCGTGCCCATTCATAACCAAATCCGCGGTGATGATCCGTTACGGCTGGTCGGCGAAAAACTGATTAAAGAAAATACTGCCGCTATGTACGCAACGCTAAACGTTAATAGTGAAGAGAAACTGCATGAATGCGTAACAATGTTGCGCTCTGCGCGGCGGATAATTCTGACCGGTATTGGCGCTTCGGGTCTGGTGGCGCAAAACTTTGCCTGGAAGCTGATGAAGATTGGCTTCAATGCTGCCGCAGTGCGCGATATGCATGCGCTACTCGCAACAGTACAGGCGTCGTCCCCTGACGATCTGTTATTAGCCATTTCCTACACCGGTGTACGACGCGAGTTAAACCTGGCGGCAGATGAGATGCTGCGAGTGGGCGGAAAAGTGCTGGCGATTACCGGCTTTACTCCGAATGCCCTGCAACAGCGTGCTTCTCATTGCCTGTATACCATTGCCGAAGAACAAGCGACAAACAGTGCTTCAATCTCTGCTTGTCACGCTCAGGGAATGTTAACGGATTTGCTGTTCATTGCGCTGATTCAGCAGGATCTGGAACTGGCACCAGAACGTATTCGTCATAGTGAAGCGCTGGTGAAAAAACTGGTCTGAGTAAAGAATGCGCGTATAATGCCCGCCCGGTTTGTGTTGTTTTGAGAGTTTCCTTATGGCGTTGTTAATCACTAAAAAATGCATCAATTGTGATATGTGTGAACCCGAATGCCCGAATGAGGCGATTTCAATGGGAGATCATATCTACGAGATTAACAGCGATAAGTGTACCGAATGCGTAGGGCACTACGAGACACCAACCTGCCAGAAGGTGTGCCCGATCCCCAATACTATTGTGAAAGATCCGGCGCATGTCGAGACAGAAGAACAGTTGTGGGATAAATTTGTGCTGATGCACCACGCGGATAAAATTTAATATTCTACTCTGGAAGTAGAGTATTAATTATATTACTGGGAAGCCTTAACGCCATTATATTTATTTAATTGATGACATTAGCATAATCATTCACTAAGTTAATTTATATAGTATCTGCCAAGACACTTATTTATAGTTATTAAAGGCGCGTCCGATTGGCTCACCGGACGCACCTTAAGTACGTTTCCTTGTGTTATAAGAACAGAAGGATCAGCTGTAAAACAGCAATGATGATTTTGATGACCCGTTTAATCAGGTATCGGCAATCAGTCATTCGTTTTTCCTTAAACAAGGAATGCAGCTGTTCAGATTAGCCCTTACATCTCCCCAAAACTGAACGTGCGAGTTATTGAGGGTGCATGCTGCACTCCACACCAGAGCTTTGACGACACCACTCGTTTCAATGGGGGAATTCTGTGGCATGGTGTAAAGCACAGCAAAATCTTCAATAACGAAGCCAATTTTAATGTACTTACGAATTGGCGGTCACGTTAATCTTTCCATCAATATTGCTTTCTTCGTAAAGGCTCGAGTTTTTATGCTAAAGATTGCAAGTTGCTTGTAAAAGATAAGTACACTGATCCATAATCGCTGTTGTTGAGGGTGCATGCTGCACAAAATTAAAGTTAAAAAGTAAAACCCCCGTTCCTTACCAGTTCGGGGGTTTTACTTTTTAAAGAGAACGGTATTATTTTAACTTTCAATAATTACCGTGGCACAAGCATAGTGGCGTTCATCTGCCAGCGTTACATGCATATTTACAACGCCGAGCTTTTCCGCCAGTTTTAATGCCTCACCCCATAGCCGTAGCCGTGGTTTGCCGAGCTCATCATTGAATACTTCAAATTGATTAAACGCCAGACCATTGCGGATCCCGGTGCCAAACGCTTTTGCTGCGGCTTCTTTCACAGCAAAACGCTTCGCCAGAAAACGCACCGGCTGGTGGTGCGTTTTCCAGATTGCCCATTCGTTATCGCTTAATACGCGGCGTGCCAGGCGCTCACCGGATCGGGCGATCACTGCTTCTATGCGAGCGATCTCTACGATATCCGTGCCTAAACCTAATATTGCCATTAGCCACGCGCTTCCAGCATCAGACGCTTCATTTCTGCCACCGCATCTTTCAGTCCGGTCATCACTGCACGACCAATAATGGCATGACCGATATTCAGTTCATGCATCTCAGGGATGGCGGCAATAGCTTTCACGTTGTGATAGGTCAGACCGTGACCAGCGTTAACTTTCAGACCGAGACTAGCGGCAAAGGTCGCGGCTTTGGCGATACGCGCCAGCTCTTGCGCCTGTTCGGCGTCAGTTTTGGCATCAGCATAGCAACCGGTGTGGATCTCGATAAACGGTGCGCCAACCTCTGCCGCAGCTTTGATCTGCTCTTCATCGGCGTCGATAAAGAGAGAAACCTGGATCCCGGCATCTGCCAGACGTTTGCAGGCATCGCGCATTTTGTCACGCTGCCCTGCGACGTCCAGGCCGCCTTCGGTTGTTACTTCCTGACGCTTTTCCGGTACCAGACAGCAAAAATGTGGCTTCGTCTCAACGGCGATCGCCAGCATCTCTTCGGTCACCGCCATCTCCAGATTCATGCGGGTATCCAGTGTCTGACGCAGGATGCGCACATCACGGTCAGTAATGTGGCGGCGATCTTCACGTAAATGCACGGTAATGCCGTCCGCTCCCGCCTGCTCAGCAATAAACGCCGCCTGCACCGGATCCGGGTAAGCAGTACCGCGTGCGTTACGCAGCGTTGCAATATGGTCAATGTTGACGCCTAACAGTAATTCAGCCATGACAATCCTCATCATTCATAATGTGTTTTCACCGTTCGCTTAGGCATAAACTGCCGGAACAGTTCCCTGCTCTTTAATGGTTTACCGCCAAGATACGGCTTAAGCGCCATGCGGGTAAAGCGTTTCGCGGCGCGTAGTGTGTCTGCGTCAGGAAATTCCCGCGCGTTTAACGCTTTTAACTGCCTTCCGGTGAACGTTTTATTGTCGATAACGACGCTTGCGATAAACCCTTTTTCTTCGCGATAACGATACGTCATGGTGTCATCTACCGGCTCGCCGCTACCCGCACAATGGGTAAAATTGACGCCATAGCCCAGATGCCCGAGCAGTGCCAGTTCAAAGCGGCGCAGCGCGGGTTCTGGCGTACCAGTGGCACCTGCAAGAGACTGAATGCAGTGCAAGTAATCGAAAAAGAGTTCAGAGAAGCGCGTCTCGTATTCCAGTACGCGGGAGAGAAGTTCGTTGATGTACAGACCGCTGTAAAGCGTGATACCGCTTAATGGCAGCGCCAGCGAGACAGCTTCAGCACTGCGCAGCGTTTTGACTTCGCCACGCCCGCCGAAACGTAGCAAGAGAGGGGTGAAAGGCTGTAATGCACCTTTCAGAGTAGAGCGTTTAGAGCGTGCGCCTTTGGCAACCAGACGCACGCGACCCGATTCCTCCGTGAAGACGTCCAGCATCAGGCTGGTTTCGCTCCACGGGCGACTATGCAGGACAAATGCGCGCTGCCAGCCTTCCATCGGAGTGACTCTTAAAGATCGTCAACGTAACCGAGACTGCGCAGTGCGCGTTCGTCGTCGGCCCAACCGGATTTCACTTTTACCCACAGTTCAAGGTGGACAGGCGCTTCGAACATTTCCTGCATGTCTTTACGCGCTTCAATCCCGATGGTTTTGATCTTGGCCCCTTTGTTGCCAATAACCATCTTCTTCTGCCCTTCACGCTCAACGAGAATCAAACCATTGATGTCATAACCACCGCGTTCGTTAGAGACGAAACGTTCGATCTCCACGGTCACGGAGTACGGCAGTTCAGCGCCGAGGAAACGCATCAGTTTTTCGCGGATGATTTCAGACGCCATAAAACGCTGTGAGCGATCGGTGATGTAATCTTCCGGGAAGTGATGGGTCGCTTCAGGGAGGTGCTTACGCACGATTGCTGCGATAGTGTCGACATTCAGCCCGGTTTCAGCAGAGATCGGCACGATATCGAGGAAGTTCATCTGACTTGCCAGGAACTGTAAGTGCGGCAGCAGATCGGCTTTTTCCTGCACGTTATCCACTTTGTTCACCGCGAGGATCACCGGCGCTTTGCCATCGCGCAGTTTGTTGAGCACCATTTCGTCGTCCGGCGTCCAGCGGGTGCCTTCAACGACAAAAATCACCAGCTCAACGTCGCCAATAGAGCTGCTCGCCGCTTTGTTCATCAGGCGGTTAATAGCGCGTTTTTCTTCCATATGCAGGCCAGGGGTATCAACGTAGATCGCCTGATACGCGCCTTCAGTATGGATCCCCACAATGCGGTGACGAGTTGTTTGCGCTTTGCGGGAGGTGATGGAGATCTTCTGCCCCAGCAGTTTGTTCAACAATGTGGATTTGCCAACGTTCGGACGTCCGACGATGGCAATAAATCCGCAGTAACTTTTATCGATGCTCATTCCAGCTCCAGTTTTTTCAACGCCTGTTCGGCGGCAGCCTGCTCAGCCTTACGACGGCTTGAACCTGTGCCAACCACCGGTTCACTCAGGCCGCTGACCTGGCAGTGGATAGTAAATTCCTGATCGTGCGCTTCGCCACGTACCTGGACTACCAGATAAGTCGGCAGCGGCAGATGGCGACCCTGCAAATATTCTTGCAAGCGCGTTTTCGGATCTTTTTGTTTATCGCCTGGGCTAATTTCGTCCAAACGAGTTTGATACCAGTTGAGGATTAATTTCTCGACGGTTTGAATATCACTGTCGAGGAATACGCCACCAATTAATGCTTCGACGGTGTCGGCGAGAATTGACTCACGACGAAATCCACCGCTTTTAAGTTCACCTGGCCCTAAACGTAAGCACTCGCCTAACTCAAATTCGCGCGCCAGTTCCGCCAGCGTATTGCCACGGACCAGCGTGGCGCGCATCCGGCTCATATCGCCTTCATCCACACGAGGGAAACGGTGATAAAGCGCATTGGCGATAACGTAGCTCAGAATAGAGTCGCCTAAAAATTCTAAACGCTCGTTATGTTTACTGCTGGCACTACGATGAGTTAATGCCTGCTGCAACAGTTCCTGATGATTAAAAGTGTAGCCCAGCTTCCGTTGAAGCCGATTAATTACGATGGGGTTCATGCGATACCAATAAATAAATGCGTCAACAATTCAGCACACGAAACAGACCTGATATACATGGCTCTGCTAACTGCTTCGCTGCAGTTTCAGTTTACCGGTATATGGGGACCAACGCTGTTTCGTGTGCCGTGGCAACCTGGAGGTGCCAACCTTAAACTTCGGGGGAATATTCTATACACAACGACGGGGGATGTCGTTAGCCACGGGAGATTTATCTCATAAATAATTCACGTTGTCGCCATAACGGCGACAACGTGAACGAAGATGAGCTATTAATGGATGCCGCCAATGCGACTTAAGCGCACACCAGTCGGCCATTCGCCTTCTTGCTTATCGAAGCTCATCCAGATAGCCGTTGCCCGACCGACCAGATTCGCTTCAGGCACAAACCCCCAATAACGGCTGTCCGCGCTGTTGTCGCGGTTGTCGCCCATCATGAAGTATTGTCCCGGAGGAACAATCCAGGTTGCCAGTTGTTGCCCTGGCTGCTGGTAATACATCCCCACCTGATCCTGCGCAATCGGCACTGTCAGAATTCGGTGCGTCACATCACCCAGTGTCTCTTTACGCTCGGAAAGACGAATTCCATTTTCTTTGGTTTCGTTTTTCGGCACTTCAAAGAATCCGCTGGTCGCTTCCCCACCATTACGGCGTGAGAAGGTCTGAACGAAATCGCTCGGTTCCACGTTTGAGTAGGTGACCGGCAGCGCGTTTTCACACGCCTGGCCGGAACTGCATCCCGGTTGAATCGTCAGCTCTTTCGAGACCGGATCGTAAGTGACTTTATCGCCCGGTAAACCCACCGCGCGCTTGATGTAATCAAGCTTTGGATCTTCCGGATATTTAAAGACCACGATATCTCCGCGTTTCGGATGACCGGTTTCGATCAGCGTTTTCTGGTAGATAGGATCTTTAATGCCATAAGCAAACTTTTCTACCAGAATAAAATCACCGATTAACAGAGTCGGCATCATCGAACCTGACGGGATCTGGAACGGTTCATAAATAAACGAACGCACAATCAATACGATAGCCAGCACCGGAAAAACAGAAGCACCGGTTTCCAGCCAGCCAGGCTTCGGCGCAACCTTTTTCAGGGTTGCTTTATCCAGTGAGTCACCGGCAGCCGCCTGCGCCGCTGCCTGACGTTCCCGCCGTTTAGGTGCGAAAAAGAATTTATCCACGCACCATAAAATGCCCGTCACCAGTGTGGCAATCACCAGAATCAGGGCAAACATATTCGCCATGCCAACTCCTAAGGGTTATTTGTTGTCTTTGCCGACGTGCAGAATGGCGAGGAACGCTTCCTGCGGCAGCTCGACGTTACCGATCTGCTTCATGCGTTTCTTACCTTCTTTCTGCTTCTGCAGCAGCTTTTTCTTACGGCTGATATCGCCGCCATAACATTTAGCCAGTACGTTTTTACGCAGCTGTTTCACGGTGGATCGCGCAATAATGTGCGTACCAATCGCTGCCTGAATGGCGATATCAAACTGCTGGCGTGGGATCAGATCTTTCATCTTCTCCACCAACTCGCGACCGCGGTTTTGCGAATTATCACGGTGGGTGATCAGCGCCAACGCATCAACACGTTCACCGTTGATTAATACGTCTACACGTACCATGTCGGACGCCTGGAAGCGTTTGAAGTTGTAATCCAGAGACGCATAACCACGCGAGGTAGATTTCAGGCGATCGAAGAAGTCGAGCACCACTTCCGCCATCGGGATCTCGTACGTCAGCGCCACCTGATTACCGTGGTAAACCATATTGGTCTGCACGCCGCGTTTTTCTACGCACAGCGTAATAACGTTGCCGAGATATGCCTGCGGCAGCAGCATGTGACATTCGGCAATCGGCTCGCGCAGTTCGTAGATGTTATTTACCGCTGGCAGCTTGGATGGACTGTCGACGTAAATAACTTCTCTTGACGTGGTTTCAACTTCATACACTACGGTCGGCGCAGTGGTGATCAGATCCAGATCGTATTCACGTTCCAGACGTTCCTGGATGATCTCCATGTGCAGCAGGCCGAGGAAGCCGCAGCGGAAACCAAAGCCCAGCGCGCTGGAGCTTTCCGGCTCATAGAACAGTGAAGCATCGTTCAGGCTGAGTTTACCCAGCGCGTCACGGAAGGCTTCATAGTCGTCGGAACTTACCGGGAACAGACCGGCGTATACCTGCGGTTTGACTTTCTTAAAGCCAGGCAGCGCCTTTTCTGCCGGATTACGCGCCAGCGTTAAGGTATCGCCGACTGGAGCGCCGTGGATATCTTTAATCGCACATACCAGCCAGCCTACTTCGCCACATTTCAGTTCAGTGCGGTCAACCTGTTTCGGCGTGAAGATGCCCAGACGGTCGGCGTTATAGGTCTGCCCGGTACTCATGACTTTCACTTTGTCGCCCTTACGCAGGGTGCCGTTTTTAATACGGATAAGTGAAACAACGCCCAGGTAGTTGTCGAACCATGAGTCGATAATTAGTGCCTGCAACGGGCCTTCCGGATCGCCTTCCGGCGGCGGAATGTCGCGCACCAGACGTTCGAGAACGTCCTGCACGCCAACGCCGGTTTTCGCTGAACAGCGCACCGCGTCGGTGGCGTCGATGCCGACGATATCTTCAATTTCTTCCGCCACGCGTTCAGGATCGGCTGCCGGCAGGTCAATCTTGTTCAGTACCGGCACCACTTCGAGATCCATTTCCATGGCGGTGTAGCAGTTTGCCAGGGTTTGCGCTTCTACGCCCTGCCCGGCGTCGACCACCAGCAATGCACCTTCACAGGCAGCCAGCGAACGGGAAACTTCATAGGAGAAGTCAACGTGGCCCGGGGTGTCGATAAAGTTCAGCTGATAGGTTTCGCCGTCAGACGCTTTGTAGTCCAGCGTCACGCTTTGCGCTTTGATGGTTATGCCACGCTCACGCTCAAGATCCATGGAATCGAGAACCTGCGCCTCCATTTCACGGTCAGACAGGCCACCGCAGATCTGGATAATACGGTCAGACAGCGTCGATTTACCGTGGTCAATGTGAGCTATGATCGAAAAGTTACGTATATTCTTCATAAAGTATGATTATTGTGCCTTAATGCCCGGTTAACCAGGCTTTTAGAAGTCGCTGTTCTGAGCTTAACGTCTGTATTAATAGAAACGCCGCATTCTACACTACAACATTGAGGCGAGGAAATGTTCATACCGTATGGATTGTGGTATCTGGAAACGTCCTCGCATTTGTTATGCAAAATGCAACAAAGCCAGTGAAATCACTGGCTCGCGTCTTCCGAAGATGTTTCAAATCGCACAAGGCCAGGCGGCAATGCCACGCTTAAGATGATCGGTTGCCATTCTGCCCGGGCAGCAAACTTACGCGAGTAGCCGCGCGCAATCAGGAACCCGCCAATACCGCCGAGGACCGCACCACATAATGCTGCGACGTCAGAAGCAAAGAGTAGCTGAAATAGCGAAGCGATGAGGAATAATCCCACCAGCGGCGACATATAAACCAGTAATGCGGAGCTAAGCAGGCTGCCTTCGGCGATCCCCAATTCCACTTTTTGCCCCGGCACTAACGGCTCATCACAGGGTACGACAATGGTATGCGTGGTTTGCGGGCCAAGTTTATTTAACACGCGGCTACCGCAACCGGCGCGTGAAGCGCAGCTGCTGCATGAAGCTTTAACATCACAACTGACCAGCGCCTGCCCGTTTTGCCAGGAGACGACGGTAGCCCACTCTTTGATCATTGCGCTGCCCCGAACTTAATATTCTCGGCAATGCGTTTCGCCGTTTGCGGCGGCAGTTCACCGACAATGGTGATTTCGGCGTTATCACGTACGCTTGTACTGACGGTTCTGCGTCCGGTGCGCAACATCTGATCGGTGCTCGATGGCGTAGCGCGGTTAACGTTTACCGAGAAGCTGAATAATCCGTCGGAATAGAGACGTGATTCGATAGGCATGTTGTCCATCGTCGGTAGCGGACGTCGACTACTGGAAACTTCGCTAAAACCCTGTGGCAACCAGGTTGGCGTCCAGCTGAATTTAGCTTTTTCACCTACAGGAACAGAAAGCAACGGCGGCAAATTTGCCTTCGCCAGCGTCTGCATACTGCTGCTGATATCCTGATTGACGTTAAAAGCAATCACGCGAAATTGTTCCAGCGTTTCACCATCGCGATCAAGGAGATCAACCCGCATCGGTAATTTCGATTCGGTGTCCATCCACACGATGTAGCTGTAGCGTGTACCATCTCGGGCAACCACGCGAATGACTTCGCAAAGACGATCAGCAATACGCGTGCGCCCGACGGAGATAAAGTCGTAGTAAGGAGAAAGGCGTTTGAAATCGGTATAGATAAGCGATGGCAGAGAATCAACAATGTAATCGCCATTAAGCGTGAACGGTTCAAGTCCCGGTTCAAAATAGCTGATTTCATTGCCGCGCTGTACCACTTCCCGGCGCGGGCCATCCATTTGCAACAATTGTGCAAGAGGGCGGTTATCGAGGCGTGCATGTCGATAACGCAGAGACTCAACACCCTGTTTATTGATGCTGATGAATGACAGCTCGTAATTCAGTGACTGACTGGCCAGGTTCATCTGCTGTAATAACGCCCCGGACGCGGGAGTGGCCGAGGCGTTAGCAGAGAATAACAGGCTACCTGTCACTAATGACATGGCAAACCAAAGTTGCTTCATTACTGCGATTGCGTTCCTAAAGTTTGAATTCCTGGCACCTGTACAGCGGCTTGCTGGGTTTGCGCCTGCTCAAACTGAAGCTGTTCAGAGTGGAGTCGGCGTTGCAGTTCGTAATCCTGCAACATTGCATTAATGCGACGACGCTGCTCCTGTACCTGCTGCTGTTGACCATTGTTTGCGGTCGCTTCAGAAGGTACTCCCAGGCTTACCGGGCTGGCTTTACCCATCATCGGCAGTGTATTAAATACCGGCGTTTCGGGCTGCTGGGACGTTTCAGATTGTCCATTATAGTGCTGGACGCCAACGATAACTGCAAGCGATACGCATGCTGCTACGCCCATTTGGGTAAGCTGTGCCGCCCACGGACGTACTTTCTGCCAGAATGGCATTTTCTGCCATTGATGCGGCGCAGGCTGGGCTTCCGGGATCAATGTCGCCGGTTGACGTACTGGCTCTTCTTCAATGGCGGCCATCACGCGTGAAGAGATATCGAAATGGAGCACCTCGGGAGTATCACCCCGCATTGAGTCACGGATTAAGTGATAGCTTTCCCAGGTTTTCTGCATTTCTGGGTTATGAGCCAGTTCGTTAAGCAGCTCACTATCCAGCGTTTCGCCATCCATTAAAGCGGAAAGTTGTTCTTTCTGCATGCCTAATACCCTTATCCAGTATCCCGCTATCGTCAACGCCTGATAAGCGGTTGAACTTTGTTATCAATAGCTTCCCTCGCTCGGAAGATACGTGAACGCACCGTACCTACCGGACAATCCATGATAGCGGCTATCTCTTCATAGCTCAGGCCATCCAGCTCCCGCAAGGTTATTGCCATGCGCAAATCTTCCGGGAGGGACTCAATAGTTCGGAAAACTATCTGTCTCAGTTCTTCTGACAACATTAAGTTCTCAGGGTTCGAAATTTCTTTCAACGCGCCGCCACTTTCGAAGTTTTCAGCTTCAATGGCATCCACATCACTGGAAGGTGGACGACGCCCCTGAGCAACCAGGTAATTTTTCGCTGTATTTACAGCAATCCGATACAGCCATGTATAAAAAGCGCTATCTCCCCGGAACGAATCCAGCGCACGATAGGCTTTAATAAAAGCTTCTTGTACCACATCGGGAACATCACCCGACGGCACATAGCGGGAAACCAGACTCGCCACTTTATGCTGATAGCGCACTACCAGTAGGTTAAAGGCTTTCTGATCTCCCTTCTGGACCCGTTCAACCAGGACCTGGTCCGTTAACTGCTCGCTCATCCGAGGTAAAGTCTCCCCAAACCAAATTTCCACGCGCTATCGAAACGCCACTCCATTAGCTGCAATTTGAGCAAGCAAAGGGTTAGAGTGTCTCGTTTTTGTAAAGTTCCGTAACGCATCTGTTTTTGTTTGTCATGCTGTAGACGGATCATTATCTATCATTATAAGTCTACAGAATCTGAACATCGCATTATCTGTGTAGAAATGCCCATTTAACTGCCTGAAGAGTAACCCAACGGCCTTTTTATTTCACCACCTAATCCTCCACCAGCCAGTAACTTCTCTTTTTCTCGCCGCCCTGCGTCAGCGTGTTTAGCCACTGTAACAAATATTAAAATAGCAGGTGTTTATTCGCACAACATGATGCTATGCTGACCAAACGGTGTTTAGTAAATTAAACAAAGAAAATGAATACTCTCCCAGAACATTCATGTGACGTGTTGATTATCGGTAGCGGCGCAGCCGGACTTTCACTGGCGCTACGCCTGGCTGACCAGCATCAGGTCATCGTTCTAAGTAGATACTGTTATGGCCTGCAAGTTTTTTCCTGGTCCGGTTTCCCGGATTGCAGGCATGCCAGACACAGCGCCGTCAGGCGCTGTTTTTTTCATCCCTTCCGCGATTTTTACGCCGCTACCGGATT
>NZ_JBJQLJ010000021.1:0-82078 GCF_046486385.1 Escherichia sp. WS33
AATCCGGTAGCGGCGTAAAAATCGCGGAAGGGATGAAAAAAACAGCGCCTGACGGCGCTGTGTCTGGCATGCCTGCAATCCGGGAAACCGGACCAGGAAAAAACTTGCAGGCCATAACAGTATCTACCCGCGCGACAACGTCATTTGTGGTTCGGCAAAATCCTCCAGAACGCCTCAATCAGCGGCTCATGCAGCCGCTTTTTTTGTGCACACACGCCCAGTTCAAACGGCGTTTTCTCATCGCTGCGATCTAAAATCATTACCCGGTTGCGTACAGGCTCCGGGCTGTTTTCCAGCACCACTTCCGGCAACAGCGCCACACCACAGCCGAGCGCCACCATCGATACCATCGCTTCATGCCCGCCAACCGTGGCGTAAATCATCGGGTTGCTGATTTTATTGCGTCGAAACCACAGTTCAATGCGGCGGCGTACCGGCCCCTGATCGGCCATAATAAACGGCACCGTTGACCAGTCGGGCTTTTCGACAGATACCTGATTACGCACCGGGCAGGGCAGCGCGGGGGCAATCAGCACTACTGCCAGATTCTCCAGCATCGAAAACGCCACAGCGCCGGGTAGCGTCTCCGGTTTCCCGGCAATCGCCAGATCCGCTTCTCCCGTGACCACTTTTTCCATTGCATCTGCCGCATCACCAGTGGTGAGTTTGATCTCCACCGACGGGTGTTCCGCGCGGAAGCGGTCGAGAATCGGCGGTAGATGGCTGTAAGCGGCGGTCACCGAGCAGAAAATATGTAACTCGCCAGAGAGCGACGGCCCTTGCTGATCGATGGTGTGGCGCAGTTGCTGATACTGCAACAATGTTTGCTGGGCGAAAACGCGTAACTCTTCGCCCGCTTCGGTCAGCGTTACCGTGCGGTTATCGCGCACAAATAGCGGCTGACCAAGATCTTCTTCCAGGCGCTGAATCTGCCGTGAGAGCGTGGATGGGCTAACGTGCATCGCCCGCGCGCTGCGGCCAAAATGGCGGCTTTCCGCCAGATGCAGGAAGGTTTTCAGATCGCGTAAATCCAATGGCGCAGCCCTCAATGTTGACGTTGCAGAAATTGCAATGTGACGTTGTGAATATATCAATTTCCGCAATAAATTTCCTGTCATATAGTGAATTCAATCTCGCAAACGCGAACCGAACAATAAGAAGCACAACATCACGAGGAATCACCATGGCTAACTACTTCAATACACTGAACCTGCGCCAGCAGCTGGCACAGCTGGGCAAATGTCGCTTTATGGGGCGCGACGAATTCGCCGACGGCGCGAGCTACCTTCAGGGTAAAAAAGTGGTTATCGTCGGCTGTGGCGCACAGGGGCTGAACCAGGGCCTGAACATGCGTGATTCTGGTCTCGATATCTCCTACGCTCTGCGTAAAGAAGCGATTGCCGAGAAGCGCGCGTCCTGGCGTAAAGCGACCGAAAACGGTTTTAAAGTTGGTACTTACGAAGAACTGATCCCGCAGGCGGATCTGGTGGTTAACCTGACGCCGGACAAGCAGCACTCTGATGTAGTGCGCACCGTACAGCCACTGATGAAAGACGGCGCGGCGCTGGGTTACTCGCACGGTTTCAACATCGTCGAAGTGGGCGAGCAGATCCGTAAAGATATCACCGTAGTCATGGTTGCGCCGAAATGCCCTGGCACCGAAGTGCGTGAAGAGTACAAACGTGGATTCGGCGTACCGACGCTGATTGCCGTTCACCCGGAAAACGATCCGAAAGGCGAAGGTATGGCGATCGCTAAAGCATGGGCGGCAGCAACCGGTGGTCACCGTGCGGGCGTGCTGGAATCGTCCTTCGTTGCGGAAGTGAAATCTGACCTGATGGGTGAGCAAACCATCCTGTGCGGTATGTTGCAGGCTGGCTCGCTGCTGTGCTTCGACAAGCTGGTGGAAGAGGGCACCGATCCGGCATACGCAGAAAAACTAATTCAGTTCGGTTGGGAAACCATCACCGAAGCGCTGAAGCAGGGCGGCATCACCCTGATGATGGACCGTCTCTCTAACCCGGCGAAACTGCGTGCTTACGCGCTGTCTGAACAGCTGAAAGAGATCATGGCACCCCTGTTCCAGAAACATATGGACGACATCATCTCCGGCGAATTCTCCTCCGGTATGATGGCGGACTGGGCCAACGATGATAAGAAACTGCTGACCTGGCGTGAAGAGACCGGCAAAACCGCCTTCGAAACCGCGCCGCAGTATGAAGGCAAAATCGGCGAGCAGGAGTACTTCGATAAAGGCGTACTGATGATCGCGATGGTGAAAGCGGGCGTTGAACTGGCGTTCGAAACCATGGTCGATTCCGGCATCATTGAAGAGTCTGCATATTATGAATCACTGCACGAGCTGCCGCTGATTGCCAACACCATCGCCCGTAAGCGTCTGTACGAAATGAACGTGGTTATCTCTGATACCGCTGAGTACGGTAACTATCTGTTCTCTTACGCTTGTGTGCCGTTGCTGAAACCGTTTATGGCAGAGCTGCAACCGGGCGACTTGGGTAAAGCTATTCCGGAAGGCGCGGTAGATAACGCGCAACTGCGTGATGTGAACGAAGCGATTCGCAGCCATGCGATTGAGCAGGTAGGTAAGAAACTGCGCGGCTATATGACAGATATGAAACGTATTGCTGTTGCGGGTTAAGTGCGCGCTGATGCCCTCACCCCGACCCTCTCCCACAGGGAGAGGGAGAAAACACTCAAGGCCTTCTCCTGGAGAAGGCCTTGCTATTAGTTGCGGTACAGCACCTTAATGATGTGGTAACCGAACTGGGTGTGCAGCGGGCCGGTCGGCTCCAGTACCGGACAAGAGAACACAACTTTATCGAACGCCGGAACCATCTGACCCTGGCGGAATTCACCTAAATCACCGCCGCGTTTGCCTGATGGGCAAATGGAGTGTTTCTTCGCCAGCTTGCCGAAATCGGCACCGTTCTTAATCTGCTCGAGAAGATCCAGAGCCAGTTTCTCTTCTTTTACAAGGATATGCAGTGCTGCTGCTGTTTTTGCCATGATCGTGCCTTGAGTGAATAATTGTCAGGCGGCGATTTTAGCATGATCCGCAGATGCTAACGTAATTGTCAGTCAGGGAGGGGCTGGTACATATATGGCAAAAGCCCGGAAAATCCGGGCTTCGCAGGTCCCTCAAGGGGAGAAAACTTAGGGCCTCTATGGGCTACAAAGTCATTATCGGGGATGGTTATTTTATTGTCAATTTATGAGCGATATGGCATTGATTGACTTGATGACCGCCCTCTGTATGTCTGCAACCAACTCATGTGGCAAACATTGATTAAGATACCCTCTGTAAGTCCTTGCTCTATTTAATCGGTTTCGACTGACTTGTTGTACCAGGTCGGCTTTGGCCCAACGAATCTGCTGATCAAAGAATTGCAGGACATTGATAACATTACTGGCTATTTCAACATGCATTCCACGATTTAACTTGTCATGATCGCGAGTGGTTGATAATGGAACGACGATACATGCGTTGCCATTAATTTTTCCGTTGAGCACGACAACTAACCTGTTTTTTATCATTTCAGGAGGAATGCGGCCATCGTAATACGTGGTGCTGAACTGTCCATTCTGGATAACAGGATAGTTACCAAAGTTGCATTCCTGTATTTCACCAACCTTAGGGCTGAAATTAATCGCCACGAGTAAACCTCTCCTTAGTAAACTCTGAAAAAGTAATAACACAACGTTACGACCCGATATTTTCTAAGTCTAATGGATTCACGATGAACTCCGATTTCGGTCTTCTCTCTCTGATTTAAACATCCGCAGCCAACCGGTTAGCGGCTTACACGCGGTCACATTCAAATGCGATTCTGCTACAATCCTCCCCCCGTTCGAAGATTGAGCAATACACCTATGCGTCTAAACCCCGGCCAACAACAAGCTGTCGAATTCGTTACCGGCCCCTGCCTGGTGCTGGCGGGCGCGGGTTCCGGTAAAACTCGTGTGATCACCAATAAAATCGCCCATCTGATCCGCGGTTGCGGTTATCAGGCGCGACATATCGCGGCGGTGACCTTTACCAATAAGGCGGCGCGCGAGATGAAAGAGCGTGTCGGGCAGACGCTGGGTCGCAAAGAGGCGCGCGGGCTGATGATCTCCACTTTTCACACGCTGGGGTTGGATATCATCAAACGCGAGTATGCGGCGCTTGGGATGAAGGCGAACTTTTCGCTGTTTGACGATACCGATCAGCTTGCTTTGCTTAAAGAGTTGACCGAGGGGCTGATTGAAGATGACAAAGTTCTCCTGCAACAGCTGATTTCGACCATCTCCAACTGGAAGAACGATCTCAAAACTCCGGCGCAGGCGGCGGCAGAGGCAAAGGGCGAGCGGGATCGTATTTTTGCCCATTGTTATGGGCTGTATGATGCACACCTGAAAGCGTGCAATGTTCTCGACTTCGATGATCTGATTTTATTGCCGACGTTGCTGCTGCAACGCAATGAAGAAGTCCGCGAGCGCTGGCAGAACAAAATTCGCTATCTGCTGGTGGATGAGTATCAGGACACAAACACCAGCCAGTATGAACTGGTGAAACTGCTGGTGGGCAGCCGCGCGCGCTTTACCGTGGTGGGCGATGACGACCAGTCGATCTACTCCTGGCGCGGCGCACGTCCACAAAACCTGGTGCTGCTGAGTCAGGATTTTCCGGCGCTGAAGGTGATTAAGCTTGAGCAGAACTACCGCTCTTCCGGACGTATTTTGAAAGCGGCGAACATCCTGATCGCCAATAATCCGCACGTCTTTGAAAAGCGTCTGTTCTCCGAACTGGGTTACGGCACAGAGCTAAAAGTTTTAAGCGCGAATAACGAGGAACATGAAGCCGAGCGCGTTACTGGCGAGCTGATCGCCCATCACTTCGTCAATAAAACGCAGTACAAAGATTACGCCATTCTTTATCGCGGTAACCATCAGTCGCGGGTGTTTGAAAAATTCCTGATGCAAAACCGCATCCCGTACAAAATTTCTGGTGGTACGTCGTTTTTCTCTCGTCCTGAAATCAAGGACTTGCTGGCTTATCTGCGCGTGCTGACTAACCCGGACGATGACAGCGCATTTCTGCGTATCGTTAACACGCCGAAGCGAGAGATTGGCCCGGCGACGCTGAAAAAGCTGGGTGAGTGGGCGATGACGCGCAATAAAAGCATGTTTACCGCCAGCTTTGATATGGGTCTGAGTCAGACGCTTAGCGGACGTGGTTATGAAGCATTGACCCGCTTCACTCACTGGTTGGCAGAAATCCAGCGTCTGGCGGAGCGGGAGCCGATTGCCGCGGTGCGCGATCTGATCCACGGCATGGATTATGAATCCTGGCTGTACGAAACATCGCCCAGTCCGAAAGCCGCCGAAATGCGCATGAAGAACGTCAACCAACTGTTTAGCTGGATGACGGAGATGCTGGAAGGCAGCGAACTGGATGAGCCGATGACGCTCACCCAGGTGGTGACGCGCTTTACTTTGCGCGACATGATGGAGCGTGGTGAGAGTGAAGAAGAGCTGGATCAGGTGCAACTGATGACTCTGCACGCGTCAAAAGGGCTGGAGTTTCCTTATGTCTACATGGTCGGTATGGAAGAAGGGTTTTTGCCGCACCAGAGCAGCATCGATGAAGATAATATCGATGAGGAGCGGCGGCTGGCCTATGTCGGCATTACCCGCGCCCAGAAGGAATTGACCTTTACGCTGTGTAAAGAACGCCGTCAGTACGGCGAGCTGGTGCGCCCGGAGCCGAGCCGCTTTTTGCTGGAGCTGCCGCAGGATGATCTGATTTGGGAACAGGAGCGCAAAGTGGTCAGCGCCGAAGAACGGATGCAGAAAGGGCAAAGCCATCTGGCGAATCTGAAAGCGATGATGGCGGCAAAACGAGGGAAATAATCAAGGCCGGAAAAGATGCGTCAGCATCGCATCCGGCACTTACTCATTAATGCACTTCCAGCGGCCAGTGGACATAGCTCTGCCACTGGCTTTCCTGAGCAATAATCTCTTTACCCAGCGGATGTTGGGTTAGCCAACCTTGCGGAAGCGTCAAGGTCAACAGTTCATGGTTAGCCTGTAATGTCATCTCTGGCACGAGATCGTCACGGCGACGGCTGGCAAAAATGATGGCCAGGCGGAGTAAACGGCAGAGTTGTTCTGCGACGCGCGGCGGTACGGCATTTTGCTGATGCAGCGATGAGAGATCGACCGGATTAGTCTGGTTGAGCAGTAGCGTCGCCAGCAATTTTTTCTGTGCGGGGGTAAAACCGGGAAGATCCAGATTACGCACCAGATAAGCAGCGTGTTGCGGCGCTTGTTTAAAGTCAACGCTCAGGCCGATTTCATGAAGCTGACAGGCGCTGATGAGCAAATCGCGGCTTATTGCTTCAAGATGCCATTCCTTTTCCACCTGATCGAAGAAGTTAGCCGCAACTTTGGCTACGCGCTGCGCCTGATCAATATCGATCATAAAGCGGCGCTGAATATTACGCAGCGTACGGCTGCGAATATCCTGCTCGACGGCCAGATGCAACATGCCGTAGACCAGGCCTTCACGCAGCGCACCGCCCGCCAGGGTCATACACTGAATATTCAGTTCGGTAAAAATGGCGATCAGGATCGCCAGACCACTCGGGAACACTAACGCACGTTCCAGCGTCAGCCCGTCAATCTCCAGTTCCTCCAGCCGACCGCAATGAATGGCTCGCTGTTTCAATTGCTGCAACTTTTCCAGGGTAATGCGTTCATCCATCCCCTGTGCCATCATGATTTCCTGTAACGCCTGCACGGTGCCGGAAGCTCCAACGCACACTTTCCAGCCGTGATACCGTAATTCATCGGCAACCGGACGTAACACTTCGCGTGCCGCTTTTTCTGCAGCATCAAAATTTTCCTGCCCCAGATTACGATCGGCAAAATAGCGTTCCAGCCAGGTGACGCAGCCCATCGACAGGCTGAACAACGAGGTGGTTTGTGCACCCGTGCCGGTTACCAGTTCAGTACTGGCACCGCCTATATCCACCACCAGGCGCTGATCGGCACCGCCAGTTGTGTGAGCAACGCCCTGATAAATCAGACGTGCTTCCTCTTCACCGCTGATCACCTGTACCGGACAACCGAGGATTTCCTGCGCTTTGGCAATAAAATCACCCGCATTGACGGCAAGACGTAATGTCGCCGTAGCGACAACGCGAATTTGCGAGGGAGGGATATCTTGCAGACGTTCAGCAAACAGGCGCAGACATTGCCAACCGCGCTCCATTGCTTCATTAGACAGGGCATTTTCGCTATTCAGGCCAGCAGCCAGACGCACTTTGCGTTTTATTCGCGTCAGCGTCTGGATGCTTCCAGCCACCTCGCGCACAACCAGCATATGAAAACTATTCGAACCGAGATCAATGGCTGCATACAGCGACGAGGTGGAACCCATACTCTTCATCCTTCAATCTGTCTCTGTGTTGGCTGCATTCTTTCACCTGAATCACTTACTACAGTATGCTCATCGGGATTCATTCTCTTGCCATCTTGATACAGTTTGAATGATTTTGAGTATGACATTTTATTTAACCTGAACGACGACGATTACGCGGAGCGCCAGTACGACGCGGACCATTGCCTGTACGTGGGCGCGTGAGGCGCAGCGGTTTTGGCAGATCGGTCATCAATGCGTCCGGATTGTATTTGCTTACCGGAATTGAGTGACCAATATAGGTCTCAATAGCAGGCAAATTCAATGCATACTCTTCACACGCCAGGCTGATAGAGTGACCGCTTGCGCCTGCGCGACCTGTACGACCAATACGGTGAACGTAATCTTCACAGTCATCGGGTAAATCGTAGTTAAAGACGTGCGTCACTGCCGGAATATGCAAACCACGCGCGGCAACGTCGGTGGCAACCAGAATATCCAGATCGCCACGGGTAAATTCATCAAGAATACGCAGACGTTTTTTCTGCGCGACATCGCCTGTCAACAAACCGACACGATGACCATCTGCCGCCAGGTGGCCCCAGATCTCTTCACAACGGTGTTTGGTATTGGCGAAAATAATCGCTCTGTCTGGCCACTCTTCTTCGATCAGCGTTTGCAGCAAACGCATTTTTTCTTCGTTAGAAGGGTAGAAAAGCTCTTCTTTAATACGGTGGCCCGTTTTCTGTTCCGGTTCCACTTCAATATATTCGGCATTGTTCATCTGCTCGAACGCCAGTTCACGTACCCGGTACGAAAGCGTGGCGGAGAACAGCATGTTGAGGCGCTGGTTTGCAGGCGGCATACGGCGGAACAGCCAGCGGATATCTTTAATAAAGCCCAGATCGTACATGCGATCGGCTTCGTCCAGTACCACCACCTGAATGGCACCGAGGTTAATGTGGTTCTGCTTGGCGTAGTCAATTAAACGCCCCGTAGTGCCAATCAGAATGTCAACGCCGCTTTCCAGCACTTTCAGCTGTTTGTCGTAGCCATCACCACCGTAAGCCAGACCCAGCTTCAGGCCGGTAGCTTCCGCCAGCGGTTCTGCGTCGGCATGGATCTGCACGGCAAGTTCACGCGTCGGTGCCATAATTAAGGCACGTGGTTGATTCACCTTGCGATCGGCAATCGCAGGATGAGAGAGAAGATAATGAAACGTTGACGTAAGAAACGCCATCGTTTTCCCGGTACCGGTTTGCGCCTGCCCGGCTACGTCACGACCCGCCAGCGTCAGCGGAAGGGCCAGTGCCTGAATGGGCGTACAGTTATGAAACCCTTTTTTTTCAAGGGCTTCTACAACCTTCGGATGCAGGGCGAAGTCGGAAAACTTCTGTTCTGTTAAATGTGTTTTGCTCATAGTGTGGTAGAATATCAGCTTACTATTGCTTTACGAAAGCGTATCCGGTGAAATAAAGTCAACCTTTAGTTGGTTAATGTTACACCAACAACGAAACCAACACGCCAGGCTTATTCCTGTGGAGTTATATATGAGCGATAAAATTATTCACCTGACTGACGACAGTTTTGACACGGATGTACTCAAAGCGGACGGGGCGATCCTCGTCGATTTCTGGGCAGAGTGGTGCGGTCCGTGCAAAATGATCGCCCCGATTCTGGATGAAATCGCTGACGAATATCAGGGCAAACTGACCGTTGCAAAACTGAACATCGATCAAAACCCTGGCACTGCGCCGAAATATGGCATCCGTGGTATCCCGACTCTGCTGCTGTTCAAAAACGGTGAAGTGGCGGCAACCAAAGTGGGTGCACTGTCTAAAGGTCAGTTGAAAGAGTTCCTCGACGCTAACCTGGCGTAAGGGAATTTCATGTTCGGGTGCCCCGTCGCTAAAAACTGGACGCCCGGCGTGAGTCATGCTAACTTAGTGTTGACTTCGTATTAAACATACCTTATTAAGTTTGAATCTTGTAATTTCCAACGCTTCCCGTTTTATCTTAAATGCGAAGTGAACAGATTTCTGGCTCGTCACTCAATCCGTCTTGTCGTTTCAGTTCTGCGTACTCTCCTGTGACCAGGCAGCGAAAAGACATGAGTCGATGACCGTAAACAGGCATGGATGATCCTGCCATACCATTCACAACATTAAGTTCGAGATTTACCCCAAGTTTAAGAACTCACACCACTATGAATCTTACCGAATTAAAGAATACGCCGGTTTCTGAGCTGATCACTCTCGGCGAAAATATGGGGCTGGAAAACCTGGCTCGTATGCGTAAGCAGGACATTATTTTTGCCATCCTGAAGCAGCACGCAAAGAGTGGCGAAGATATCTTTGGTGATGGCGTACTGGAGATATTGCAGGATGGATTTGGTTTCCTCCGTTCCGCAGACAGCTCCTACCTCGCCGGTCCTGATGACATCTACGTTTCCCCTAGCCAAATCCGCCGTTTCAACCTCCGCACTGGTGATACCATCTCTGGTAAGATTCGCCCGCCGAAAGAAGGTGAACGCTATTTTGCGCTGCTGAAAGTTAACGAAGTTAACTTCGACAAACCTGAAAACGCCCGCAACAAAATCCTCTTTGAGAACTTAACCCCGCTGCACGCAAACTCTCGTCTGCGTATGGAACGTGGTAACGGTTCTACTGAAGATTTAACCGCTCGCGTACTGGATCTGGCATCACCTATCGGTCGTGGTCAGCGTGGTCTGATTGTGGCACCGCCGAAAGCCGGTAAAACTATGCTGCTGCAGAACATTGCTCAGAGCATTGCTTACAACCACCCGGATTGTGTGCTGATGGTTCTGCTGATCGACGAACGTCCGGAAGAAGTAACCGAGATGCAGCGTCTGGTAAAAGGTGAAGTTGTTGCTTCTACCTTTGACGAACCCGCATCTCGCCACGTTCAGGTTGCGGAAATGGTGATCGAGAAGGCCAAACGCCTGGTTGAGCACAAGAAAGACGTTATCATTCTGCTCGACTCCATCACTCGTCTGGCGCGCGCTTACAACACTGTTGTTCCGGCGTCAGGTAAAGTGTTGACCGGTGGTGTGGACGCCAATGCCCTTCATCGTCCGAAACGCTTCTTCGGTGCGGCGCGTAACGTGGAAGAGGGCGGCAGCCTGACCATTATCGCGACGGCGCTTATCGATACCGGTTCTAAAATGGACGAAGTTATTTACGAAGAGTTTAAAGGTACAGGCAACATGGAACTGCACCTCTCTCGTAAGATCGCTGAAAAACGCGTCTTCCCGGCTATCGACTACAACCGTTCCGGTACCCGTAAAGAAGAGCTGCTCACGACTCAGGAAGAACTGCAGAAAATGTGGATCCTGCGCAAAATCATTCACCCGATGGGCGAAATCGATGCAATGGAATTCCTCATTAATAAACTGGCCATGACCAAGACCAATGACGATTTCTTCGAAATGATGAAACGCTCATAAATTTGTCTTATGCCAAAAACGCCACGTGTTTACGTGGCGTTTTGCTTTTATATCTGTAATCTTAATGCCGCGCTGGCGATGTTAGGAAAATTCCTGGAATTTGCTGGCATGTTATGCAATTTGCATATCAAATGGTTAATTTTTGCACAGGGCTGGTGGGTTCGGAACGGACTTTCCCTTCTGAATAAAGGTCTTCGTGGTTATACTTCTGCTAATAATTTTCTCTGAGAGCATGCATTGTGAATTTACTGACAGTGAGTACTGATCTCATCAGTATTTTTTTATTCACGACACTGTTTCTGTTTTTTGCCCGTAAGGTGGCAAAAAAAGTCGGTTTAGTGGATAAACCAAACTTCCGCAAACGTCACCAGGGATTGATACCTCTCGTTGGGGGGATTTCGGTTTACGCAGGGATTTGCTTCACGTTCGGAATTGTCGATTACTATATTCCGCATGCATCTCTCTATCTCGCTTGTGCCGGTGTGCTTGTTTTCATTGGCGCGCTGGATGACCGTTTTGATATCAGCGTGAAAATCCGTGCCACCATACAGGCCGCTGTTGGCATTGTTATGATGGTGTTCGGCAAACTTTATCTCAGTAGCCTGGGTTATATCTTTGGCTCCTGGGAGATGGTGCTCGGACCGTTTGGTTACTTCCTGACGCTATTTGCCGTCTGGGCGGCCATTAATGCGTTCAACATGGTTGATGGCATTGATGGCTTGCTGGGCGGGTTGTCCTGCGTCTCGTTTGCAGCAATCGGTATGATTTTGTGGTTCGACGGGCAAACCAGCCTCGCAATCTGGTGCTTTGCGATGATCGCCGCCATCCTGCCATACATCATGCTTAACCTTGGTATCCTGGGTCGCCGCTACAAAGTCTTTATGGGTGATGCGGGCAGTACGCTGATTGGTTTTACCGTTATCTGGATCCTGCTCGAAACGACCCAGGGCAAAACCCATCCCATCAGCCCGGTTACCGCTTTGTGGATAATCGCCATTCCGCTAATGGATATGGTGGCGATTATGTACCGTCGCCTGCGTAAAGGCATGAGCCCATTCTCTCCTGACCGTCAGCATATTCACCATTTGATCATGCGTGCCGGGTTTACTTCCCGTCAGGCGTTTGTGCTGATTACCCTTGCCGCAGCACTGCTCGCTTCCATTGGCGTGCTGGCAGAATATTCTCATTTTGTCCCGGAGTGGGTCATGCTGGTGCTCTTTTTGCTAGCATTCTTCCTCTATGGATATTGCATTAAGCGTGCCTGGAAAGTTGCTCGCTTTATTAAGCGCGTAAAACGCAGACTGCGTAGAAATCGTGGTGGCAGCCCCAATTTAACCAAATAAATGAGGATGTGATGACACAACCAATGCCTGGGAAACCGGCCGAAGACGCTGAAAATGAACTGGATATTCGTGGGTTGTTTCGTACCTTGTGGGCTGGGAAGCTATGGATTATTGGCATGGGGCTGGCGTTTGCGTTAATCGCGCTGGCGTATACTTTTTTTGCTCGACAAGAGTGGAGCGCGACGGCGATTACCGATCGTCCAACGGTGAATATGCTGGGGGGATATTACTCGCAGCAGCAATTTTTGCGTAACCTGGATGCCCGTTCAAACATGGCTTCTGCCGACCAACCATCGGTCATGGACGAAGCCTATAAAGAGTTTGTTATGCAACTGGCCTCGTGGGATACCCGCAGAGAGTTCTGGCTGCAAACCGACTATTACAAGCAGCGGATGGTGGGCAACAGCAAAGCCGATGCGGCGTTGCTGGATGAAATGATTAACAACATCCAGTTTATCCCCGGAGACTTTACCC
This sequence comes from Escherichia sp. WS33, assembly GCF_046486385.1. Lineage (NCBI taxonomy): Bacteria > Pseudomonadati > Pseudomonadota > Gammaproteobacteria > Enterobacterales > Enterobacteriaceae > Escherichia > Escherichia sp. WS33. The sequence goes on from NZ_JBJQLJ010000021.1 coordinate 12,707, forward strand.
GCGCGGTCAATGACAGCGTGAAGCTTATTGCCGAAACCGCGCCTGACGCTAATAACCTGTTACGTCAGTATGTTGCTTTTGCCAGCCAGCGTGCAGCCAGCCATCTGAATGATGAGCTGAAAGGCGCATGGGCGGCACGCACCATCCAGATGAAAGCTCAGGTGAAGCGTCAGGAAGAGGTGGCGAAAGCCATCTACGACCGCCGGATGAACAGCATTGAGCAGGCGCTGAAAATTGCTGAGCAGCATAATATTTCGCGCAGTGCGACAGATGTGCCTGCCGAGGAATTACCTGATTCAGAAATGTTCCTGCTTGGGCGTCCAATGCTCCAGGCTCGACTGGAAAATTTACAGGCCGTCGGTCCGGCCTTTGATCTCGACTATGATCAGAATCGGGCCATGTTAAACACCCTGAATGTTGGTCCAACCCTGGATCCGCGTTTTCAGACCTATCGCTATTTGCGTACGCCGGAAGAACCGGTAAAACGCGATAGCCCACGTCGTGCCTTCCTGATGATTATGTGGGGCATTGTCGGGGGGCTGATCGGGGCTGGTGTCGCATTAACCCGCCGTTGCTCGAAATAGCAACACTGCTGCTGCGAGCGCAAAGGCGCTCGCCGCTTATTCGAAGAGAATCGATGTGAAAGTACTGACTGTATTTGGTACGCGCCCGGAAGCCATCAAGATGGCTCCGTTGGTGCATGCGTTGGCAAAAGATCCTTTTTTTGAGGCTAAAGTTTGCGTCACTGCGCAGCATCGGGAGATGCTCGATCAGGTGCTGAAACTCTTTTCCATTGTACCTGACTACGATCTCAACATAATGCAGCCAGGACAGGGCCTGACAGAGATAACCTGTCGGATTCTGGAAGGGCTAAAACCTATTCTTGCCGAGTTCAAACCAGACGTCGTGCTGGTTCACGGCGACACAACAACGACGCTGGCAACCAGCCTGGCGGCGTTTTATCAGCGTATTCCTGTTGGTCACGTTGAGGCTGGTTTACGCACGGGCGATCTCTATTCGCCGTGGCCGGAAGAGGCTAACCGTACATTGACCGGGCATCTGGCGATGTATCACTTCTCTCCAACCGAAACTTCCCGGCAAAACTTGCTGCGTGAAAACGTTGCGGATAGCCGAATCTTCATTACTGGTAATACAGTCATTGATGCACTGTTATGGGTGCGTGATCAGGTGATGAGCAGCGACACGCTGCGTTCAGAACTGGCGGCAAATTACCCGTTTATCGACCCCGATAAAAAGATGATTCTGGTGACCGGTCACAGGCGTGAAAGTTTCGGTCGTGGCTTTGAAGAAATCTGCCACGCGCTGGCAGACATCGCCACCACGCACCAGGACATCCAGATTGTCTATCCGGTGCATCTCAACCCGAACGTCAGAGAGCCGGTCAATCGCATTCTGGGGCATGTGAAAAATGTCATTCTGATCGATCCCCAGGAGTATTTACCGTTTGTCTGGCTGATGAACCACGCCTGGCTGATTTTGACCGACTCAGGCGGCATTCAGGAAGAAGCGCCTTCGCTGGGGAAACCGGTGCTGGTGATGCGCGATACCACTGAGCGTCCGGAAGCGGTGACGGCGGGTACGGTGCGTCTGGTAGGCACGGATAAGCAGCGAATTGTCGAGGAAGTGACGCGTCTTTTAAAAGACGAAAACGAATATCAAGCTATGAGCCGCGCCCATAACCCGTATGGTGATGGTCAGGCATGCTCTCGCATTCTGGAAGCGTTAAAAAATAATCGGATATCACTATGAGTTTTGCGACCATTTCTGTTATCGGACTGGGTTACATCGGGCTGCCTACAGCAGCTGCGTTTGCCTCACGGCAAAAACAGGTGATTGGTGTCGATATCAACCAACACGCGGTTGATACCATCAATCGTGGCGAAATCCATATCGTCGAACCTGATTTGGCGAGCGTAGTAAAAACTGCCGTAGAAGGCGGTTTTTTACGAGCGAGCACGACGCCAGTTGAAGCGGATGCCTGGCTGATTGCTGTACCTACGCCGTTTAAAGGCGATCATGAGCCAGATATGACCTACGTTGAATCGGCTGCTCGCTCCATTGCGCCAGTGCTGAAAAAAGGCGCGCTGGTGATCCTTGAATCCACCTCGCCGGTGGGGTCAACCGAGAAGATGGCAGAATGGTTAGCAGAGATGCGTCCGGATCTCACTTTCCCACAGCAGGTGGGCGAGCAGGCGGACGTCAACATTGCTTACTGCCCGGAACGCGTGTTACCGGGCCAGGTTATGGTCGAGCTGATTAAAAACGATCGCGTGATTGGTGGTATGACGCCGGTTTGTTCGGCCCGCGCCAGCGAACTGTACAAAATTTTCCTCGAAGGTGAGTGTGTCGTCACTAACTCGCGGACGGCGGAAATGTGTAAGCTCACCGAAAACAGCTTCCGCGATGTGAATATCGCTTTTGCTAATGAATTGTCGCTGATTTGTGCCGATCAGGGGATTAACGTCTGGGAACTGATTCGCCTGGCGAATCGTCACCCTCGCGTTAATATTCTTCAGCCTGGCCCTGGCGTGGGCGGTCACTGCATTGCTGTTGATCCGTGGTTTATCGTGGCACAGAACCCCCAGCAGGCGCGGCTTATCCGTACCGCACGCGAAGTGAACGATCACAAACCGTTCTGGGTTATCGATCAGGTGAAAGCGGCGGTGGCTGATTGCCTGGCTGCTACCGATAAACGCGCCAGTGAACTGAAAATCGCCTGCTTTGGTCTGGCGTTTAAACCGAATATTGATGACCTGCGCGAAAGCCCGGCGATGGAAATCGCTGAACTGATCGCCCAGTGGCATAGCGGCGAAACTCTGGTTGTTGAGCCTAACATCCACCAGTTGCCGAAAAAACTGACCGGGCTTTGTACTCTGGCGCAGCTTGACGAGGCGCTGGCAACGGCAGACGTGCTGGTGATGCTGGTCGATCATAGTCAGTTCAAAGTTATCAATGGCGACAATGTCCATCAGCAGTATGTCGTCGATGCCAAAGGAGTCTGGCGCTGATGAGAAAAATTCTGATAACAGGTGGTGCCGGGTTTATTGGCTCGGCGCTGGTGCGTTATATCATCAACGAAACGAGCGACGCGGTGGTAGTGGTCGATAAGCTGACCTACGCCGGAAACCTGATGTCGCTGGCACCGGTCGCGCAAAGCGAGCGCTTTGCCTTTGAGAAAGTTGATATCTGCGATCGGGCAGAACTGGCACGCGTATTCACTGAGCATCAGCCAGACTGTGTCATGCATCTGGCAGCCGAAAGCCATGTTGACCGTTCTATTGACGGCCCGGCAGCGTTTATTGAAACCAACATTGTCGGGACTTATACATTGCTTGAAGCGGCGCGGGCTTACTGGAATACGCTGACGGAAGATAAAAAATCAGCGTTCCGTTTTCATCATATCTCCACCGACGAAGTATATGGTGACCTGCACTCGACGGATGATTTCTTCACCGAAACCACGCCGTATGCGCCGAGCAGCCCTTATTCCGCGTCAAAAGCCAGCAGCGACCATCTGGTGCGCGCCTGGCTGCGGACCTACGGTCTGCCGACGCTGATCACCAACTGCTCGAATAACTACGGTCCTTACCACTTTCCGGAAAAACTGATCCCGCTGATGATCCTCAACGCGCTGGCGGGTAAACCGCTGCCGGTATATGGCAACGGGCAGCAAATCCGTGACTGGCTGTATGTGGAAGATCACGCCCGCGCGCTGTATTGCGTGGCGACCACCGGGAAAGTCGGTGAAACCTATAATATTGGTGGTCACAACGAGCGTAAGAATCTCGATGTTGTGGAAACCATTTGCGAGCTGCTGGAAGAACTGGCTCCGAACAAGCCGCACGGCGTGGCGCACTATCGTGACTTGATCACCTTTGTCGCTGACCGTCCGGGGCATGATCTGCGTTATGCCATTGATGCTTCGAAAATTGCCCGTGAACTTGGTTGGCTGCCACAGGAAACCTTTGAAAGTGGAATGCGTAAAACGGTGCAGTGGTATCTGGCTAATGAAAGCTGGTGGAAGCAGGTGCAGGACGGCAGCTATCAGGGCGAGCGTTTAGGTCTGAAAGGCTAATTTTCAGCGGAGGCAAACATGAAAGGTATTATCCTGGCGGGCGGTTCCGGCACCCGATTGCATCCGATTACGCGCGGCGTATCGAAGCAACTGTTGCCGATTTACGATAAGCCAATGATTTACTATCCGCTGTCGGTGCTGATGTTGGCCGGTATCCGCGAAATTCTCATCATCACTACGCCGGAAGATAAAGGTTATTTCCAGCGCCTGCTGGGCGATGGTAGTGAGTTCGGTATCCAGCTGGAATACGCCGAACAGCCCAGCCCGGACGGTCTGGCGCAGGCCTTTATCATCGGTGAAACCTTCCTCAACGGTGAACCTTCTTGTCTGGTGCTGGGCGATAACATCTTCTTCGGTCAGGGCTTCAGTCCGAAGCTGCGTCATGTTGCGGCGCGCACGGAAGGGGCGACGGTATTTGGCTATCAGGTGATGGACCCGGAACGCTTTGGCGTGGTGGAGTTTGACGACAATTTCCGCGCTATCTCGCTGGAAGAAAAGCCAAAACAGCCGAAGTCAAACTGGGCGGTGACCGGGCTTTATTTCTACGACAGTAAAGTCGTGGAGTACGCAAAGCAGGTGAAGCCGTCGGAGCGTGGTGAACTGGAGATTACCTCCATCAACCAGATGTACCTCGAGGCGGGCAACCTGACCGTTGAACTGCTCGGGCGCGGATTTGCCTGGCTGGACACTGGCACTCACGACAGCCTGATTGAAGCCAGTACCTTTGTGCAGACAGTAGAAAAACGCCAGGGCTTTAAGATTGCCTGCCTGGAAGAGATCGCCTGGCGTAACGGCTGGCTCGATGACGAGGGTGTGAAGCGTGCTGCCAGTTCATTAGCGAAAACTGGCTACGGCCAATATCTGCTGGAGTTACTTCGTGCCCGTCCGCGCCAGTATTGAGCCACTAACCTGGGAAAACGCCTTCTTTGGTGTTAACAGCGCCATCGTGCGCATTACGTCTGAAGCACCGCTCCTGACGCCAGACGTGTTAGCGCCGTGGTCACGGGTGCAGGCCAAAATTGCGGCATCAAATACGGGTGAACTGGATGCCCTGCAACAGCTGGGATTCTCCCTGGTAGAAGGTGAAGTTGATTTGGCACTACCCGTGAACAATGTCAGTGATAGTGGTGCTGTAGTGGCACAAGAGACCGATATTCCCGCATTACGTCAGTTAGCCAGCGCCGCATTTGCGCAAAGCCGTTTTCGTGCGCCGTGGTATGCGCCTGACGCCAGCAGACGCTTTTATGCACAGTGGATTGAAAATGCCGTGCGCGGCACCTTTGATCATCAATGTCTGATTTTACGTGCGGCGTCCGGCGGTATTCGTGGTTATGTCTCTTTACGGGAACTCAATGCGACAGATGCGCGAATTGGCCTGCTGGCTGGACGCGGTGTAGGTGCTGAGCTGATGCAAACGGCGCTAAACTGGGCGTATGCTCGCGGTAAAACAACTTTGCGGGTGGCGACCCAAATGGGCAACACCGCCGCGCTTAAACGATACATACAAAGTGGTGCGAATGTAGAAAGCACCGCGTACTGGTTATACAGGTGATCACATGATTCCATTTAACGCACCGCCGGTGGTGGGAACCGAACTCGACTATATGCAGTCGGCAATGGGTAGCGGCAAACTGTGTGGCGATGGCGGTTTTACCCGTCGCTGCCAGCAGTGGCTGGAGCAACGTTTTGGCAGCGCCAAAGTGTTACTGACGCCGTCCTGCACCGCTTCGCTGGAGATGGCGGCGCTGCTGCTCGATATCCAGCCTGGCGATGAAGTGATCATGCCGAGCTACACCTTTGTCTCCACCGCCAATGCCTTTGTGCTGCGTGGCGCAAAAATCGTTTTTGTGGATGTTCGCCCGGACACCATGAACATCGACGAAACGCTGATTGAAGCGGCGATCACCGACAAAACGCGCGTTATCGTGCCGGTCCATTACGCGGGTGTGGCCTGCGAAATGGACACCATTATGGCGTTGGCGAAAAAGCATAATCTGTTTGTGGTAGAAGATGCCGCTCAGGGCGTGATGTCCACTTACAAAGGGCGTGCACTGGGAACCATTGGTCATATTGGCTGCTTTAGCTTCCATGAAACCAAAAACTATACGGCGGGTGGTGAAGGCGGCGCGACGCTGATTAACGATAAAGCGTTAATCGAACGAGCCGAGATCATCCGTGAAAAGGGCACTAACCGCAGCCAGTTCTTCCGTGGTCAGGTCGATAAATATACCTGGCGCGATATTGGCTCCAGCTATTTGATGTCCGATCTGCAAGCTGCGTACCTGTGGGCGCAACTGGAAGCAGCGGATCGTATCAACCAGCAACGTCTGGCGCTGTGGCAAAACTACTACGATGCGTTAGCGCCTCTGGCGAAAGCCGGGCGTATCGAGCTGCCGTCGATTCCCGATGGCTGCGTGCAGAACGCGCATATGTTCTACATTAAACTGCGGGATATTGATGACCGGAGCGCGTTGATTAACTTTCTGAAAGAAGCGGAAATCATGGCGGTGTTCCATTACATTCCGCTGCACGGTTGCCCTGCGGGGGAACGCTTTGGTGAGTTCCACGGTGAAGATCGCTACACCACCAAAGAGAGCGAGCGCCTGCTGCGCCTGCCGCTGTTCTACAACCTGTCGCCCGTCAATCAGCGTACGGTAATTGCGACTTTGTTGAACTACTTCTCCTGATATGTCGTTGGCAAAAGCGTCCTTGTGGACGGCGGCCAGTACACTGGTCAAGATTGGTGCCGGGTTACTGGTCGGTAAGTTGCTGGCTGTGTCATTTGGTCCGGCGGGGCTTGGGCTGGCGGCAAATTTCCGCCAGTTGATTACCGTGCTCGGCGTGCTTGCCGGAGCTGGCATCTTTAACGGTGTAACCAAATACGTTGCCCAGTACCATGATAATCCGCAACAGCTGCGCCGCGTGGTCGGCACTTCATCAGCGATGGTACTTGGTTTCTCTACGCTGATGGCGCTGGTTTTTGTGCTGGCAGCTGCGCCAATCAGCCAGGGATTGTTTGGTAATACCGACTATCAGGGGCTGGTGCGTTTAGTGGCGCTGGTGCAAATGGGGATCGCCTGGGGCAACCTGTTACTGGCGCTGATGAAAGGCTTTCGCGATGCCGCAGGTAATGCGTTATCGCTGATTGTCGGCAGCTTGATTGGCGTTCTCGCGTACTACGTCAGTTACCGTTTGGGCGGTTATGAAGGGGCGTTGCTGGGTCTGGCGCTGATTCCCGCGCTGGTGGTAATTCCTGCCGCCATCATGTTGATCAAACGTGGTGTCATCCCGTTAAGCTATCTGAAACCCAGCTGGGATAACGGTCTGGCAGGGCAGTTGAGCAAATTTACGCTCATGGCGTTGATTACGTCGGTGACCTTGCCTGTTGCTTACATCATGATGCGTAAACTGCTCGCGGCGCAGTATAGCTGGGATGAAGTGGGGATCTGGCAAGGGGTGAGCAGTATTTCCGATGCCTACCTGCAATTTATTACGGCATCGTTCAGCGTATATTTGCTGCCCACGTTGTCGCGGCTAACGGAAAAGCGCGATATCACCCGGGAAGTGGTTAAATCGCTGAAATTCGTCTTACCGGCAGTGGCGGCGGCGAGTTTTACCGTCTGGCTGCTGCGTGATTTTGCTATCTGGCTGCTGTTGTCGAATAAATTTACCGCTATGCGCGATCTCTTTGCCTGGCAGTTAGTGGGTGATGTGTTAAAAGTGGGCGCTTATGTCTTTGGTTATCTGGTGATCGCCAAAGCGACATTGCGGTTTTATATTCTGGCGGAAATCAGCCAGTTCACTTTATTGATGGTATTTGCCCACTGGCTAATCCCTGCGCATGGTGCACTGGGCGCGGCGCAGGCATATATGGCAACTTATATCGTCTATTTTTCTCTTTGTTGTGGCGTGTTTTTACTCTGGCGTAGGCGGGCATGACTGTACTGATTCACGTACTGGGATCGGATATCCCTCACCATAACCGAACCGTTTTGCGGTTTTTCAATGACGCGCTGGCTGCGACGAGCGAGCACGCGCGCGAGTTTATGGTTGTTGGCAAGGACGACGGCTTAAGTGATAGCTGTCCGGCGCTTTCTGTGCAATTTTTCCCTGGGAAAAAATCGCTGGCGGAAGCGGTCATCGCGAAAGCAAAAGCTAACCGTCAGCAGCGTTTTTTCTTCCACGGTCAGTTCAATCCCACACTGTGGCTGGCTCTGCTGAGTGGTGGCATTAAGCCCAGCCAGTTTTTCTGGCATATCTGGGGGGCAGACCTGTATGAGCTTTCCAGTGGCTTGAGATATAAGCTTTTTTACCCACTACGTCGCCTGGCGCAAAAGCGAGTCGGCTGTGTATTTGCCACCCGCGGCGATTTGAGCTTTTTTGCCAAAACGCATCCAAAGGTGCGGGGCGAACTGCTGTACTTCCCGACGCGGATGGACCCTTCTCTCAATACGATGGCGAACGATCGGCAACGTGAAGGGAAAATGACCATTCTGGTGGGGAACTCCGGTGACCGCAGCAATGACCATATTGCTGCCTTGTGCGCCGTTCATCAGCAATTTGGCGATACGGTAAAAGTGGTGGTGCCGATGGGATATCCGCCTAATAACGAAGCGTACATTGAGGAAGTTCGTCAGGCGGGGCTGGAGTTATTCAGCGAAGAAAATCTGCAAATTTTGAGCGAAAAACTGGAATTTGACGCCTATCTGGCGCTACTTCGTCAGTGCGATCTTGGTTACTTTATTTTTGCCCGCCAGCAGGGCATTGGTACGCTTTGCTTACTGATTCAGGCGGGCATTCCTTGTGTGCTTAACCGGGAAAATCCGTTCTGGCAGGATATGACGGAACAGCATTTGCCGGTGCTGTTTACTACCGACGATCTCAACGAGGATATTGTGCGTGAAGCGCAGCGCCAGTTGGCGTCGGTGGATAAAAACACCATTGCCTTCTTTAGCCCTAACTATCTACAAGGCTGGCAGCGGGCGTTGGCGATTGCCGCCGGGGAGGTCGCATGAGTCTGCTGCAATTCAGTGGCCTGTTTGTTGTCTGGCTGCTCTGCACGCTGTTTATTGCCACGCTGACCTGGTTTGAGTTTCGCCGTGTGCGCTTTAACTTCAATGTCTTCTTTTCATTGCTGTTTTTGCTCACCTTTTTCTTCGGCTTCCCGCTGACCAGCGTGCTGGTATTTCGCTTTGATGTTGGTGTCGCGCCGCCAGAAATCTTGTTGCAGGCGTTGCTTTCTGCGGGCTGCTTCTACGCGGTTTACTATGTCACCTACAAAACCCGCCTACGCAAACGCGTTGCTGATGTACCGCGCCGTCCGCTGTTTACCATGAACCGCGTGGAGACCAATCTTACGTGGGTGATCCTGATGGGCATCGCGCTGGTAAGCGTCGGCATCTTCTTCATGCACAACGGCTTTTTGCTGTTCCGGCTTAACTCCTACAGTCAGATCTTCTCCAGTGAAGTCTCCGGCGTGGCGTTAAAACGCTTCTTTTACTTTTTCATCCCGGCGATGCTGGTGGTCTACTTTCTGCGCCAGGACAGCAAAGCGTGGCTGTTTTTCCTCGTCAGCACGGTCGCCTTTGGCTTGCTGACTTATATGATTGTCGGCGGCACTCGCGCTAATATCATCATCGCATTCGCTATCTTCCTGTTTATTGGCATTATTCGCGGCTGGATTTCGTTGTGGATGCTGGCGGCGGCGGGCGTGCTGGGGATTGTTGGCATGTTCTGGCTGGCGCTAAAACGCTATGGAATGAATGTGAGCGGCGATGAAGCGTTCTATACGTTTCTCTATCTCACTCGCGACACCTTCTCGCCGTGGGAGAATCTGGCGTTGCTGTTGCAGAACTACGACAACATCGACTTCCAGGGCCTGGCTCCAATTGTCCGCGATTTCTATGTCTTTATCCCTTCCTGGCTGTGGCCGGGTCGCCCGAGTATGGTGCTGAACTCAGCCAACTACTTTACCTGGGAAGTGCTGAATAACCACTCCGGACTGGCGATCTCGCCTACGCTTATAGGCTCACTGGTGGTGATGGGCGGCGCGTTGTTCATCCCGCTCGGGGCGATCGTGGTTGGTCTGATCATCAAATGGTTCGACTGGCTGTATGAGCTGGGCAACCGCGAGCCTAATCGCTATAAGGCTGCGATATTGCACAGTTTCTGCTTTGGAGCGATCTTCAATATGATCGTGCTGGCGCGTGAAGGGCTGGATTCGTTTGTCTCACGCGTGGTCTTTTTTATCGTGGTCTTCGGCGCATGTCTGATGATCGCAAAACTGTTGTACTGGCTTTTTGAAAGCGCCGGACTCATTCATAAACGTACAAAATCATCGCTCCGGACGCAGGTTGAAGGATAACAATGAATAACAACACCACGGCACCAACCTATACGCTGCGTGGCTTACAGTTGATTGGTTGGCGTGATATGCAGCACGCCCTCGATTATCTGTTTGCTGACGGGCAGCTTAAGCAGGGAACGCTGGTTGCCATTAATGCTGAAAAAATGCTGACTATTGAAGATAACGCCGAGGTCAGGGAGTTAATTAACGCTGCCGAATTTAAATATGCGGATGGCATCAGCGTTGTACGTTCAGTACGTAAAAAGTACCCGCAGGCGCAGGTTTCCCGCGTTGCCGGTGCCGATCTCTGGGAAGAGCTGATGGCGCGCGCAGGCAAAGAAGGGACGCCGGTATTTCTTGTGGGCGGTAAACCTGAAGTGCTGGCGCAAACTGAAGCTAAACTGCGCAACCAATGGAATGTGAATATCGTTGGCAGTCAGGATGGTTATTTTAAACCCGAGCAGCGTCAGGCGCTGTTTGAACGCATTCATGCCAGCGGAGCGCAAATCGTCACCGTTGCGATGGGATCGCCAAAGCAGGAGATCTTCATGCGCGACTGCCGTCTGGTGCATCCAGATGCGCTGTATATGGGCGTTGGCGGGACTTACGATGTTTTCACCGGTCACGTAAAACGCGCACCGAAAATCTGGCAAACGCTGGGACTGGAGTGGCTCTACCGCCTGCTTTCGCAGCCGAGCCGCATTAAGCGTCAGCTTCGTTTGCTGCGTTATTTACGCTGGCACTACACCGGCAACCTCTGATTTTCCTCTCTTTGTAAAGCGACGGAGTGGTCACTTCGTCGCCTGCCTGCTTTTTTATTACACAAAGCATTCAAATTTTTAATGCTTTATTTGCCATTTCTCCTGAATTACGAAAACATTCGCAACACTCGATGTACCCATAACGATAACCGGTAACACCGGAAAGCATGCAAACACAACACGAGGATTTATGGCAGATAACAAACCAGAGCTACAGCGTGGGCTGGAAGCTCGACATATCGAACTCATCGCCCTGGGGGGCACCATTGGCGTCGGCCTGTTTATGGGGGCCGCCAGTACCTTGAAATGGGCCGGGCCATCCGTATTGTTGGCCTATATCATCGCCGGGCTATTCGTCTTTTTCATCATGCGTTCAATGGGCGAAATGTTGTTCCTCGAACCGGTTACCGGTTCGTTCGCCGTTTATGCGCATCGTTATATGAGCCCGTTCTTTGGTTATCTCACCGCCTGGTCTTATTGGTTTATGTGGATGGCGGTGGGGATCTCAGAAATCACCGCCATTGGCGTTTATGTCCAGTTCTGGTTCCCGGAGATGGCGCAGTGGATACCCGCATTGATCGCAGTGGCGCTGGTGGCGTTGGCGAATCTGGCGGCGGTGCGGTTGTACGGCGAAATCGAGTTCTGGTTCGCGATGATCAAAGTCACCACGATTATCGTGATGATTGTCATTGGCCTGGGCGTGATTTTCTTTGGCTTTGGCAATGGCGGGCAGTCGATTGGTTTTAGCAATCTCACAGAGCATGGCGGTTTCTTTGCGGGTGGCTGGAAAGGGTTCCTGACCGCGCTGTGTATTGTGGTGGCGTCCTACCAGGGCGTGGAGCTGATTGGCATTACTGCCGGTGAAGCGAAGAATCCGCAGGTGACGCTGCGCAGTGCCGTAGGCAAGGTGCTGTGGCGGATCCTGATTTTCTACGTAGGCGCGATTTTCGTTATCGTCACCATCTTCCCGTGGAATGAAATAGGCAGCAACGGCAGCCCGTTCGTACTGACTTTTGCCAAAATCGGTATTACCGCAGCGGCGGGCATTATCAACTTTGTGGTGCTGACGGCTGCGCTCTCTGGCTGTAACAGCGGCATGTACAGTTGCGGACGTATGCTCTACGCACTGGCGAAAAACCGTCAGTTACCGGCGGCGATGGCGAAAGTTTCCCGTCACGGCGTACCCGTTGCGGGTGTGGCAGTATCTATTGCTATTCTGCTAATTGGCTCATGCCTGAACTACATCATTCCCAATCCGCAGCGTGTGTTTGTCTACGTCTACAGTGCCAGCGTGCTTCCGGGGATGGTGCCATGGTTTGTGATATTGATAAGCCAGCTGCGTTTTCGGCGTGCACATAAAGCGGCGATTGCCAGCCATCCGTTCCGCTCAATCCTGTTCCCGTGGGCCAACTACGTAACAATGGCATTCCTGATTTGCGTTTTGATCGGCATGTACTTTAATGAAGATACGCGTATGTCGCTGTTTGTTGGCATCATCTTTATGCTGGCGGTGACGGCGATTTATAAAGTTTTTGGCCTTAATCGCCACGGGAAAGCGCATAAACTGGAGGAATAAGCAGCAAAACGCACAAACCGTAACCAAACGCGCAATTTATTTAAAAAGGGACTAGACAGAGGGGTGGGAAGTCCGTATTATCCACCCCCGCAACGGCGCTAAGCGCCCGTAGCTCAGCTGGATAGAGCGCTGCCCTCCGGAGGCAGAGGTCTCAGGTTCGAATCCTGTCGGGCGCGCCATTTAGTCCCGGCGCTTGAGCTGCGGTGGTAGTAATACCGCGTAACAAGATTTGTAGTGGTGGCTATAGCTCAGTTGGTAGAGCCCTGGATTGTGATTCCAGTTGTCGTGGGTTCGAATCCCATTAGCCACCCCATTATTAGAAGTTGTGACAATGCGAAGGTGGCGGAATTGGTAGACGCGCTAGCTTCAGGTGTTAGTGTCCTTACGGACGTGGGGGTTCAAGTCCCCCCCCTCGCACCACGACTTTAAAGAATTGAACTAAAAATTCAAAAAGCAGTATTTCGGCGAGTAGCGCAGCTTGGTAGCGCAACTGGTTTGGGACCAGTGGGTCGGAGGTTCGAATCCTCTCTCGCCGACCAATTTTGAACCCCGCTTCGGCGGGGTTTTTTGTTTTCTGTGCATTTCGTCACCCTCCCTTCGCAATAAACGCCCGTAATAACTCATTGCCCCACGGTATGATTTCGCCCTTAACGTATTGAAGGATGACTTCAGGCAAGGAGTGACCATGCTGCAACAGGTTCCAACGCGTGCTTTTCATGTGATGGCGAAACCGAGTGGTTCCGATTGTAATCTGAACTGTGACTACTGTTTTTATCTCGAAAAACAATCCCTTTACCGCGAAAAGCCAGTCACGCATATGGACGATGACACGCTGGAAGCGTATGTCCGTCACTATATCGCTGCCAGCGAACCGCAAAACGAAGTGGCTTTTACCTGGCAGGGCGGCGAACCAACGTTACTCGGGCTGGATTTTTACCGCCGTGCCGTAAAGTTACAGGCGAAATACGGTGCTGGCAGGAAGATAAGTAACAGCTTCCAGACTAACGGCGTGCTGCTCGATGATAAATGGTGTGCATTTCTGGCAGAAAATCATTTTCTTGTTGGGTTATCGCTGGACGGTCCGGCTGAGATCCACAATCAATATCGCGTGACCAAAGGTGGCAGACCAACGCATAAGCTGGTGATGCGTGCCCTGACGCTGCTGCAAAAACATCATGTCGACTATAACGTGCTGGTCTGCGTCAACCGCACCAGCGCGCAGCAACCGTTGCAGGTTTATGATTTTTTGTGCGATGCGGGAGTCGAATTCATCCAGTTTATTCCGGTGGTCGAGCGCCTGGCTGATGAAACAGCTGCCAGCGATGGACTGAAACTACATGCGCCTGGTGATATTCAGGGGGAACTGACGGAATGGTCGGTGCGCCCCGATGAATTTGGTGAATTTCTGGTGGCGATATTCGACCACTGGATCAAACGCGACGTCGGCAAGATTTTCGTGATGAATATCGAATGGGCGTTTGCCAATTTTGTCGGTGCGCCGGGTGCGGTTTGCCATCATCAGCCAACCTGTGGGCGCTCGGTGATTGTTGAGCACAACGGCGACGTTTACGCCTGCGATCACTATGTTTATCCGCAATATCGGCTGGGGAATATGCATCAGCAAACAATTGCAGAAATGATCGATTCCCCGCAACAGCAGGTGTTTGGTGAAGATAAATTTAAGCAATTACCGGCGCAGTGTCGCAGTTGTAACGTGTTAAAAGCGTGCTGGGGAGGCTGCCCGAAACACCGCTTCATGCTCGATGCCAGCGGCAAACCGGGGCTGAATTATTTGTGTGCCGGGTATCAGCGTTATTTCCGCCATCTACCGCCATATCTTAAAGCAATGGCTGATTTGCTGGCGCACGGTCGCCCGGCCAGTGACATTATGCAGGCACATTTGCTGGTGGTGAATAAGTAAAAAAGCGGCCATTTTGTGGCCGCCTGCGGTTGATTGCCGGATGCGGCGTAAACGCCTTATCCGGCCTACATGATCGTGCAAATTCAATAAATTGCAGCGTTCTGTGGATACTGGTTTGGGTGATCGTATCCGGCAAAGCCTTTGCGTGCGGTGGCAGTTGACGGGGTATCTGCTGCGCTGGCCATGAGAGGAAGAGCGGCGGCGACAGCAACAACAAAAAGTTTGGGTGAAAACGAAAATTCCATGCAAAATGCTCCGGTTTCATGTCATCAAAATGATGACGTAATTAAGCATTGATAATTGAGATCCCTCTCCCTGACAGGATGATTACATAAATAATAGTGACAAAAATAAATTATTTATTTATCCAGAAAATGAATTGGAAAATCAGGAGAGCGTTTTCAATCCTACCTCTGGCGCAGTTGATATGTAAGGCAGGTTTATTATATCGCGTTGATTATTGATGCTTTTTTTAGTTTTAACGGCAATTAATATATGTGTTATTAATTGAATGAATTTTATCATTCATAATAAGTATGTGTAGGATCAAGCTCAGGTTAAATATTCACTCAGGAAGTTATTACTCAGGAAGCAAAGAGGATTACAGAATTATCTCATAACAAGTGTTAAGGGATGTTATTTCCCGATTCTCTGTGGCATAATAAACGGGTAGATGCTCATTCCATCTCTTATGTTCGCCTTAGTGCCTCATAAACTCCGGAATGACGCAGAGCCGTTTACGGTGCTTATCGTCCACTGACAGATGTCGCTTATGCCTCATCAGACACCATGGACACAACGTTGAGTGAAGCACCCACTTGTTGTCATACAGACCTGTTTTAACGCCTGCTCCGTAATAAGAGCAGGCGTTTTTTTATGCATCAGAAAGGTCCCGGAGGTGCTTGCCTCCGGGTGAGAAGGAACTACTGTGGTGGGTTGTTCTGCAACGTTAACATCAAACCGTCGCGACGCATCGCTGCAGCTTCTTCCGGCTTGTGCAGTCTGTCCAGCGCGTCGGCAAGCCATGCGTAATCGTAGGCGTCCGGACGTTGTTTCAGCGCCGCGCGGAAGGCGAGCGATGCTTCCTGCCATTCTCCGTGCTTCATCAGTGACTGGCCCAGTGTGCTCCACAACAGCGGGCGATCGCCGACGTTTTTGATCTGCTGGCGCAGCACTTTTTCCAGCTGTTCCGGATTGTTGGTTTTCAGTCGAGGAATCGGCAGCAGTAGGCGATCGTCGTACTGGCGTTTCAGGCCATCGATGATAATTTGCTGGGCAGTATCATGATCGTCACATTCAATAAGATGTTCCGCCATTGCCACCTGCAACGCTACCTGATGACGCGTTTTCCGGCTTTGGTTTTTCCACCAGTTACGCAAACCTTCACTACCGTTATCGGCACGCGCCTGATCCATCAGGCCAATCCATGCCTGTTGTTCCAGCATTGCACGATGTTCTTCATCACCAACATGGGCTTTCGCCATTGATGGGATGATATCCAGCAGAGAACTCCATGCACCTGTGCGGATATACGCCTGTTCCGCCAGACGTAATACTTCCGGATGGCGTGGCGTAACTTCCAGCAGCTTATCCACGCCGTGGCGTGCAGCATGGTTTTCATTACGGGCCAGTTGCAGACGTACACGGGTGATTTCTACCGGAATGGTGTCATTGCCGGCCAGCTCTGCTGCGCGTTCCAGATGTTGGTTGGCGCGTGCTTCATCACCACGTTGTTGCGCGGCTTCGGCAGCCAGTAGATAGTTCACCACCGGTTGTTCCGCGTGATCGGCATTTTTCGCCATCAGCTTTTCAACTTGCTGATAATCGCCTTCCGCCAGTTTCAGCAGCGCCTGTTCGGTCTGCTTACGGGCACGGCGACGCTTACGTCCGACAAACCACCCACGGGTGTGTGCGCCTGTGCGGAAGATCCGCCGCAGTAGCCACTCAATGGCAAACAGCACTACCATCGCCAGAATCAAAATAATCGCCAGGCCCGTGACGCTGGTTTCGATATTGTAGTTGTCAGTCTGGATCAGCACGTAACCCTGATGACCGGCAATCATCGGGCCAACCACTATCCCCGCAATCAGCAAAACAAAGAGTAATAACACTTTTAGCATGGTTATTCTCCTTGCGGCGCGGCTGCCGGAGTATCACCTTGCGGTGCAGGTGCAGGTGCAGGTGCAGGTGCAGGTGCAGGTGCAGGTGCAGGTGCAGGTTTAGCTTCCGTTGTCCCCGCTGCCGGTTGTGCCAGCAGGTTACGCACGCGGGTCTGCATCAGTTTTTCCAGCATCGCCTGGCTTTGCAGGGTTTCCGGAAGATCCATCGAGATATTTTGCTGGCTTAACTGGTCCACCTCGTCGAGGAACGCTTTGGTGGTGGCATCATCAGTATCGTAGTAAGCTCGTACCCAGGTGGAGACGTTCTCCAGCGCCTGGCGATAAGTCTCTTCCTGGTGACGCGGTACAGCTTGTGCTGCGACCAGCAGGCGAGAGCGAATATTTTCGCGCAGATAGATATCCTGATTTGGCGCTAACAGCGGTACGGCGGTGTCATCACGACGGCGAATCGTAATGAAGTTGTCCATAAAGTTCTGCCAGCTTTTTTGCAGATTGATACGCCATTCGCTGATGGAACTGGAAAGCTCTTCACCGTCGGAATCCATCGGCGAACCATCGCTGTCATTATCGGCCAGACGCAGGTTATCTACCTGATTTGAAAGCTGATTAAGCTTAAGGATGATGCCGTCATAATCCACCTGCGAAACTGCAGAAAGGCTGGCGATATCATCGGTAATTGCCCGACGAACGGTAATCAGACTCGGGTCATTCATATCCGCCAGGCTGGCATCTGCACTTTTCAGCAACGCTGCAGCGGTCGTGACGTCCTGATCGCTCCACAGCTTCCGTCCGGCGAGTTTCACCAGAAAATCGGCCTGAGCCAGCAGCCAGGTTTTAGCATCGCTGCCGGAAATGGTGGCGACCTTTTGTTGGACTTCATCCAACTGTTTTGCCAGCGTTTCTTGCTGACGATTCGCCTGCTTAAGCTGTGCAGCTTGTTGCTTAATAATGCCTTCCAGCTCGGCTTTTTGGCTCTCCTGGGCTTTTTGCAATGCCGTCAGTTGGTTAGCCAGGGCATCGCTGGTGGCGGTCTGATTGACGGCCTGTTGTTTACCCCAGCCATACAAACCGACGCCCGCCGCCAGAGCAATAGCGATAGCCACCGCGCTGAGAATCAATGCGGTATTGTTCTTACTCTTTTTTTCTGTTGCGACAGGTTGTGACGTGGTGTCCACGGCCTCCCTGGTCTCTTCAACCACGGCGGAGGTTTTTTCTTGTTCCGTCATTATGGCTTCCTGTTATGAGAGTTATTGTAATGCCCGTAAAAGCGCATCGTTGTCAGCGTTATCGGCGACCTTAATGTCTTGCCAGCCCAGTTCCCGGGCGAGTTTCGCCAAACGCTCACTGACGACCAATAGTCGACAGTGTAGTAACCAGTGCTCACGATACCATTGTGGGATCAGCGACCAGAGTTGCTGCAACATTTCACCGCTGGTAACAACGACCATCGTCACCTCGCGGGATTGCCAGCGCATCGCTTCTTCTGCACCATCGTAATGGATTGCGCATCGTTGATAACATTCACAAAAAGTGACCTCAGCACCGCGCGCTGTCAGGGTATCCCCAATTAGCTCACGACCGCCATTGCCACGTAATATCAGCGCACGTTTGCCCGCAATATTTTGTAATTCAGGTAATTGTAGCAAGACTTCGCTGATTTCCCGATCCTGCGGGTAGAGAATCTTCTGTCCGCTTACGGTATGTAGCGCCAGTGCGGTGGTGCGTCCAATGGCGAAATAATCAGGTAGTCGGGGCCATTTACGATCTTGCTGATGCAGCTGTGATTGGGCAAAAGCAACCGCGTGTTGCGAGAGGGCAAACAACAGATCGCTCTCCCCCAGCGCCGCCAGTTGATCAGCAAGTTGCGGTAATTGTCGACCCGGAGAAAACTCAATCAGCGGAAAATGCCAGGCCACCTGCCCCAGTGTGCGCAGACGGCTCACTAACTCTTCTCCAGCGGGAGACGGGCGGGTGACCAGGATACTCATGCCGGGGCGTCTCCGTTATAGACTTCAGCGAGGATCTCGCGCGCGCCGTTATTCAGTAGCTCTTCTGCCAGCGAAATCCCCATTTGTTCGGCATTTTGCGGCGCACCGCGGCGTTCACCGCGAATAATCTGCGAACCGTCCGGCGCGCCGACCAGCGCACGCAGCCAGATTTCACCATCAATAAGCTCGGCGTAGCTACCAATTGGCACCTGACATCCACCTTCGAGACGGGTATTCATGGCGCGTTCTGCGGTAACGCGCAGTGCAGTTTCGTGGTGATTCAGCGCGGCAAGCAGCTCGCGAGTGCGCGTATCATCAAGGCGGCATTCAATACCGACTGCACCTTGTCCTACCGCCGGAAGAGAAATCTCGGGTGGTAACGCGGCGCGAATGCGGGACTCCAGACCTAAACGTTTTAGTCCGGCTACGGCAAGAATGATGGCATCGTATTCGCCGTTATCTAGTTTGCTCAGGCGAGTGCCGACGTTGCCGCGCAGGGAGCGGATAATCAGATCCGGGCGGCGTTCAGCCAGTTGGCACTGGCGACGTAAACTGGACGTCCCGACGATACTGCCTGCCGGTAACGCATCCAGACTGTCATAATTATTGGACACAAAGGCATCGCGAGGATCTTCACGCTCACAAATAGTGACCAACCCCAGACCTTGCGGGAATTCAACCGGCACATCTTTCATTGAATGTACGGCGATATCGGCGCGATTCTCCAGGAGCGCGACTTCCAGCTCTTTTACAAATAAGCCTTTTCCGCCTACTTTCGCCAGCGGCGTATCAAGAATCACATCGCCGCGCGTCACCATCGGTACCAGTTCAACCACCAGGCCCGGATGGCTCGCCATCAACTTGTCTTTGACATAGTGTGCCTGCCAGAGTGCAAGTGGGCTTTGGCGTGTGGCAATTCTTAAAACATTGTCTAACATGCTTGTTACCGTCATTATCATCCGTGGTCCATCCTAACATCCTTGCCAGAGTGATGTCAGTGTTGTGGTGAAACGTAGACGCCTGCGCAAATCGTAAAATGAGGTCTGGCAGTGGATCCTGACAGGCGTTTCACGCCGTCGTAATAAGGAATTTACAGAGAATAAACGGTGCTACACTTGTATGTAGCGCATCTTTCTTTACGGTCAATCAGCAAGGTGTTAAATTGATCACGTTTTAGACCATTTTTTCGTCGTGAAACTAAAAAAACCAGGCGCGAAAAGTGGTAACGGTTACCTTTGACATACGAAATATCCCGAATGCCGCGTGTTACCGTTGATGTTGGCGGAATCACAGTCATGACGGGTAGCAAATCAGGCGATACGTCTTGTACCTCTATATTGAGACTCTGAAACAGAGACTGGATGCCATAAATCAATTGCGTGTGGATCGCGCGCTTGCTGCTATGGGGCCTGCATTCCAACAGGTCTACAGTCTACTGCCGACATTGTTGCACTATCACCATCCGCTAATGCCGGGTTACCTTGATGGTAACGTTCCCAAAGGCATTTGCCTTTACACGCCTGATGAAACTCAACGCCACTACCTGAACGAGCTTGAACTGTATCGTGGAATGTCAGTACAGGACCCACCGAAAGGTGAGCTTCCAATTACTGGTGTATACACCATGGGCAGCACCTCGTCCGTAGGGCAAAGTTGTTCCTCTGACCTGGATATCTGGGTCTGTCATCAATCCTGGCTCGATAGCGAAGAGCGCCAGTTACTACAACGTAAATGTAGTCTGCTGGAAAGCTGGGCCGCCTCGCTGGGTGTGGAAGTCAGCTTCTTCCTGATTGATGAAAACCGCTTCCGTCATAATGAAAGCGGCAGCCTGGGGGGCGAAGATTGTGGCTCCACCCAGCATATACTGCTGCTTGACGAATTTTATCGTACCGCCGTGCGTCTCGCCGGTAAGCGTATTCTGTGGAATATGGTGCCGTGCGACGAAGAAGAGCATTACGACGACTATGTGATGACGCTTTACGCGCAGGGCGTGCTGACGCCAAATGAATGGCTGGATCTCGGTGGCTTAAGCTCGCTTTCTGCTGAAGAGTACTTTGGTGCCAGCCTTTGGCAGCTCTACAAGAGTATCGATTCCCCATACAAAGCGGTACTGAAAACACTGCTGCTGGAAGCCTATTCCTGGGAATACCCGAACCCACGTCTGCTGGCGAAAGATATCAAACAGCGTTTGCACGACGGCGAGATTGTATCGTTTGGTCTCGATCCATACTGCATGATGCTGGAGCGTGTTACTGAATACCTGACGGCGATTGAAGATTTTACCCGTCTGGATTTAGTACGTCGCTGCTTCTATTTAAAAGTGTGCGAAAAGCTCAGCCGTGAACGCGCCTGTGTAGGCTGGCGTCGCGCAGTGTTGAGCCAGTTAGTGAGCGAGTGGGGTTGGGACGAAGCTCGTCTGGCAATGCTCGATAACCGCGCTAACTGGAAGATTGATCAGGTGCGTGAGGCGCACAACGAGTTGCTCGACGCGATGATGCAGAGCTACCGTAATCTGATCCGCTTTGCGCGTCGCAATAACCTTAGCGTCTCCGCCAGTCCGCAGGATATCGGCGTGCTGACGCGTAAGCTGTATGCCGCGTTTGAAGCATTACCAGGTAAAGTGACGCTGGTAAACCCGCAGATTTCACCCGATCTCTCGGAACCGAATCTGACCTTTATTTATGTGCCGCCGGGCCGTGCTAACCGTTCAGGTTGGTATCTGTATAACCGCGCGCCAAATATTGAGTCGATCATCAGCCATCAGCCGCTGGAATATAACCGTTACCTGAACAAACTGGTGGCGTGGGCATGGTTTAACGGCCTGCTGACCTCGCGCACCCGTTTGTATATTAAAGGTAACGGCATTGTCGATTTGCCTAAGTTGCAGGAGATGGTCGCCGACGTGTCGCACCATTTCCCGCTGCGCTTACCTGCACCGACACCGAAGGCGCTCTACAGCCCGTGTGAGATCCGCCATCTGGCGATTATCGTTAACCTGGAATATGACCCGACAGCGGCGTTCCGCAATCAGGTGGTGCATTTTGATTTCCGTAAGCTGGATGTCTTCAGCTTTGGCGAGAATCAAAATTGCCTGGTAGGTAGCGTTGACCTGCTGTACCGCAACTCGTGGAACGAAGTGCGTACGCTGCACTTCAACGGCGAGCAATCGATGATCGAAGCCCTGAAAACTATTCTCGGCAAAATGCATCAGGACGCCGCACCGCCAGATAGCGTGGAAGTCTTCTGTTATAGCCAGCATCTGCGCGGGTTAATCCGTACTCGCGTGCAGCAACTGGTTTCTGAGTGTATTGAACTGCGCCTTTCCAGCACCCGCCAGGAAACCGGGCGTTTCAAGGCGCTGCGCGTTTCTGGTCAAACCTGGGGCTTGTTCTTCGAACGCCTGAATGTATCGGTACAGAAGCTGGAGAACGCCATCGAGTTTTATGGCGCTATTTCGCATAACAAACTGCACGGCCTGTCAGTGCAGGTTGAAACCAATCACGTCAAATTACCGGCGGTGGTGGACGGCTTTGCTAGTGAAGGGATCATCCAGTTCTTCTTCGAAGAAACGCAAGACGAGAATGGCTTTAATATCTACATTCTCGACGAAAGCAACCGGGTTGAGGTGTATCACCACTGCGAAGGCAGCAAAGAGGAACTGGTGCGTGACGTCAGTCGCTTCTACTCGTCATCGCACGACCGCTTCACCTACGGCTCAAGCTTCATCAACTTCAACCTGCCGCAGTTCTATCAGATTGTGAAGGTTGATGGTCGTGAACAGGTGATTCCGTTCCGCACAAAATCTATCGGTAACATGCCGCCTGCCAATCAGGATCACGATACGCCGCTATTACAGCAATATTTTTCGTGATGAACGTGCCGGAAAGCGAGGCTTATCCGGCATGCAATCTTAGCGGAAACTGACTGTTTCACCCGCCTGCTGTGTCGCCGCCTGTTCCAGCAAATCCCAGAAGGTTTCGCCGCTGCGATCGCAAATCCACTCATCGCCTTTCAGATCAAAATGGTAGCCGCCTTGTTTGGTTGCCAGCCATACCTGGTGCAGCGGTTCCTGGCGGTTGATAATGATTTTGCTGCCGTTTTCAAAGGTAATGGTCAGCACGCCGCCGTTGATTTCGCAGTCGATATCGCTGTCGCCATCCCAGTCGTCCAGACGCTCTTCAATGGTCAGCCACAGTTGATCAGCCAGGCGATGAAATTCACTGTCGTTCATTGTTGTATCCTGTTTTTAAGTGATGGCGGCAGTATAGCGGCATGGGGTCAGGGCTTCAAAGTTTGCACCTCTGCTGCTGCGTTCCGGCATGATTCATCCGTCACCGGAATAATGATGTCTCTGTTTTGAACTTCACGTACGTTCTCCTCTCTGACACGAGTTTTCGCCGGGCAGGGGGAGGGCGTAATCCTTACCTCTGTATCGGTCCATGTATAAACATTGCGATCGTCATAAGCGAAGCGATCGTTTTTAGTTAGCGGACCGTTAACTGGAATAATTTGCAAGCTCTTTGACCGTAATTGGCGGATAAAGTAAGCATGTTGTTTGCCGCCATTAAATGAGCGATCAATGACCAGGTCTGGCGTATCCAGCGGGATTATCTCAAGCTGGTCTTCACCAAATATCGATAATTTTGTTACATACAGCCGATCTTTATATTGCGCAATATTGCCAGTAATCAGATGAAATTGTTCAGGTTCAATACCTGGTAGGTCTATCCACTTGCTCCACTGACGGTCGGACGTGAGCTGTTTACGCCAGCGAACGCGACTTTCCCCTACTTCAAAAGAGACGTCATCATCTACGGGTATCGCTTTGCCTGATAATTGACCAAAGGGATAACGATACATACCCTTATTGTCGCGAAAAACCAGCAGTGAATGAGGTATCCAGCGAATTATCTCAAATGAGTCTGCATTCGCCGTAAGGTGAACGCCATTTAAATAAATATTCTGCCCACTGCGGATAAGCAGATCATTGGAATACAAATTTCTGTTTACACTCATAAGACGTGGATTAATACCCCACCATCTTTTTTCTAATACAGTAACATTACTGCTGCTCCCCTGACGTCGACCGGACAAATAGAGATTTTTACTATCCACCAGCGTGGTAGAGTTACCTTCGATAGCTTTTAGTGTCGCCAGATCAACACGTGACGCGCCGCTATTACTTTCGGTGCGCTGTCCGTCAAAATAGAGGCTATATTTATCGACCGCGAAGCGGCCCATAGCCTGAAAGCTGGCAATATCGACAGTGGGGGTTCCCGGTGGATTGCTAACGATTTTGCCACGCCAGAGAATAACGCGGCCGTCTGTCACCCAGTGGTATTCCTCATTTTTTATGCTTATTTCATCGGAAGGTATATAACCCGTTTTCCCAGAGATATTTTTCACAAGGCGCAAATCGGCCCTGCTCATCTCCGGAAACTGGGCAATGATTTTCTTATCCCCCCAATAACCTTTACCGTAAGACATAACACCGTGATCATTGTAATAGTCGAACCCTATGGCCTGTACAGCAGGCGTCAGAAATGTGTGTCCCAACAGGATGAGTGCAACTTGATTATTTGACCCTTCATTTTGTCGCCTCATTGCGCGGGGCAGGAATAAATTCGCCGTCATCAGTAATTTTTCCGTCCAGATATCCCGTTTTGTAATTTACGCCATAGCCATATCCCGAATGTTGTTCCTTCCAGATTAAGCGAACTTGTTTCGGATCAGCGGTGCGGTATCGCCAGAGCTGCGCGCCATCAAAGCTGTAAATGTAGCGGTTATCGCGGGCATACCATCTGCGCAAAAAGGGATGGTCATTAAGATGGGCTTCGCGTTCATCCGGAGAACGGTTATCCAGTAAGATCAGCGGTCCGTCAGATTCAAACACATGTAAACCGGAATGGTATGGCCACCCTTCGGCACGCGTAAGTAAATAGCCGTGGCGTTTCCCGGCGTTGAAACGTTTGTTGATAATAAGATTGGGATCATCAAGTTTCACGATTTCCAGCTTGCGGTCACCAGACTCTGTTTCGATGATGGTATAAAGCGAGTCCTGATACTGGGCGACAGCATCACTGATGGGTTGAAACTGCTCCGGATCGAGTCCGGGTAATTCTTCCTGTTTACAAGCAGGTCCTTTACGCCAGAACACTTTCTTTTCCAGCAGAGAAAAATCCAGACAGTGCTTTGTTAAATCTTCATCCCACGCCGGATTTTCCTTGTCGAGGACTTTACGCTGCAGCCCGTTTTTATCACGCCAGGTCAAGAGTGAGCCGGGCATCCAGCGCACGACGGAAAAGGTGTCCGGGTCGGCATCAAGCTGTTCGCCGTTGATCAGGATTTTGGTCCGTGTACGAGCCAGGGTATCCCAGGGGCCAAATGGCATAGCCACACAGGGATTAAACGCGGTAGAAAACTTTCCTCGCTGATCCCATGACTTTTGTGCCAGCACACGGAAACTATCGGGATCTGCGAGGCGATGCCCATTGATATACAAGAAATTAGCGTCACGTAATATCAGCCCCAGTAAGTCAGGATCCCGGGGAGGCCGGAATTCCACCTGATGCAGTGTTTTGATATCTAAGCGATTTCCCCCGCCATTGTTATCTGTGCGCTTGCCTTCGAAATAGAGACTGTGTTTATCTGCGGCAAAATCACCCCACGCCTTGAACGAGGCGACATCGACGGGAGGTTTGTCTGGCGGGTTTTGCACAACTTCACCCGCGTAGAGGATATAGCGACCATCGCTATGCCAGGAGTAATGAGGATACCAGGCCTGTGCGCCTTCATAGAGGTAGTCGGTTGTCAGATCAGTCAGAGGAGGTACTTTATCCCATTTGTCTAGTGTTGTCGGGTCTATTAATAAATTGGGTAAACGGCGCAAACTTTTGTAATTCACGTCAGGAAGAGAAAGATTTGTTTCTTTATAAGGGCGCAGGTATACCACGCCTTTTCCCTGTTTCTGGTAAATATTATGTTCAGGCGGATCAAGCCGACATCCCCATGCCGACGATAAAAACAATGAACAAGACAACAAACAAACCACATTGCGATAGTGCATAAAGCCATCCTGGCGCGAGGTGCCGATCACGAAACTACCAGCAGAACATAATTCCTCGCACGTAAGCGTAACTTTTGCGGCAAATCGTCACTTTTCAGAATCTATAAAGGCCATCGCTATTTTCTGATAGTTGCTGGGGTAAACTTGAGGTTTTCATTCATGATATAAATACGAGCTACTGCGCCATGGTGTGACTGATCACGTTAAAATGTGCCGGATTGACGCCGGGAAGGGTGTCAACATGCGACTCTGCCCACCGTTACCTACTTTATTGTCTTTCGCGTGTTGTACTTAGGTCCCACCACCGGTATCTAACATTCCCCACATTATTACGCTTTCTGCCGAACGTGATTTTTATAGAAATCTATCAATTCATTTTCCCTGTACCATAAAGTTTATCTTTCACATCCTGCCGAACGCGGGTCTTGTACCCCCCGTTGTGAAGATCTTCATACGGAGAAAAAGAATCTTTACTCCACCCCAGCAGCACTTTATCGCCAGGCATAAAATGCACATGCAGAAAATCTTCTCCCCATTCTCTTTTGGGGAGAGGTAACGTCATATTCCGTTTCTCCAGACGCATTCCAGCATTATACTGTGTACGAGTAGTACTTAATGTCCAGATAACCTCTGCCGTATCCCCACTGACATCACCACAACAGGTGATTGAACCGCCACCATTTGCAAAAGCATTCGCGCCCGCCACGCCGTTAACACTGAATCCCAGTATCGGACGGTCAATTTCACTGTGGATTTCCAGAATCACTCCACCTCTTGGTCCTCCCCATACTGCCTGTCCTATATTCCACAACACGACCAGTACCGGAACGACAATTAACGTCCGCCATACCCAGCGCCCCCAGCGGGCATAACCGCGCGTAAGCTTTTGGTCAAATTTTTCCAGTTGGGTAAATAGCCCCATCAGATTTTATTCCCTCTTATCACCAGGTTGGCAAAGTTGTATGTCACTGGCGACTAAGGTCAGACAACGAAATTGCATGGTGCGCCACTCTATTAAAAGCCCCATGCCGACGATAAGAACAATGAACAAGACAACAAACAAACCACATTGCGATAGTGCATAAAGCCATCCTGGCGCGAGGTGCCGATCACGAAACTACCAGCAAAACATAAATCCCCACGTGTAAGCGTTATACTCGCAGCATTTCCTCACTTTTCAGACTTCATAAAGAGTCGCTAAACGCTTGCTTTTACGCCTTCTCCTGCGATGATAGAAAGCAGAAAGCGATGAACTTTACAGGCAATCCATAATGAAAAACGTGTTTAAGGCACTCACTGTATTAATTACTCTCTTCAGCCTGACGGGCTGCGGTCTGAAAGGTCCGCTCTATTTCCCGCCTGCAGATAAAAACGCACCGCCGCCGACCAAACCGGTAGAGACGCAAACGCAATCCACGGTGCCGGATAAAAACGATCGCGCCACTGGCGATGGTCCATCCCAGGTGAATTACTAAAAGTCAGTTTCTGTACCCGCGTGATTGGAGTAAATGATGCAGTTCTCGAAAATGCATGGCCTTGGCAACGATTTTATGGTCGTCGACGCGGTAACGCAGAATGTCTTTTTTTCACCGGAGCTGATTCGTCGCCTGGCTGATCGGCACCTGGGAGTAGGGTTTGACCAACTGCTGGTGGTTGAGCCGCCGTATGATCCTGAACTGGATTTTCACTATCGCATTTTCAATGCTGATGGCAGTGAAGTGGCGCAGTGCGGCAATGGTGCGCGCTGCTTTGCCCGTTTTGTGCGTCTGAAAGGGCTGACCAATAAGCGCGATATCCGCGTCAGCACCGCCAACGGGCGGATGGTTCTGACCGTCACCGATGATGATCTGGTCCGCGTAAATATGGGCGAACCCAACTTCGAACCTTCCGCCGTGCCGTTTCGCGCTAACAAAGCGGAAAAGACCTATATTATGCGCGCCGCCGAGCAGACAATCTTATGCGGCGTGGTGTCGATGGGAAATCCGCATTGCGTGATTCAGGTCGATGATGTCGATACCGCGGCGGTAGAAACGCTTGGTCCTGTTCTGGAAAGCCACGAGCGTTTTCCGGAGCGAGCCAATATCGGTTTTATGCAAGTGGTTAAGCGCGAGCATATTCGTTTACGCGTTTATGAGCGTGGGGCAGGAGAAACCCAGGCCTGCGGCAGCGGCGCGTGTGCGGCGGTTGCAGTAGGGATTCAGCAAGGTTTGCTGGCCGAAGAAGTACGCGTGGAACTCCCCGGCGGTCGTCTTGATATCGCCTGGAAAGGTCCGGGTCACCCGTTATATATGACTGGCCCGGCGGTACATGTCTACGACGGATTTATTCATCTATGAAGCAACCAGGGGAAGAACTGCAGGAAACACTCACGGAGCTTGATGACCGGGCGGTTGTCGATTATCTGATTAAAAATCCTGAGTTTTTTATCCGTAATGCGCGCGCAGTAGAAGCGATACGTGTGCCGCATCCGGTACGCGGCACCGTTTCGTTGGTCGAGTGGCACATGGCCCGCGCACGTAATCATATTCATGTTCTGGAAGAGAACATGGCGCTGTTGATGGAACAGGCTATCGCCAACGAAGGCCTGTTTTATCGCCTACTCTACCTGCAGCGCAGTCTCACCGCCGCCAGCAGTCTCGACGATATGCTGATGCGCTTTCACCGCTGGGCGCGCGATCTCGGCCTGGCAGGTGCGAGTCTGCGCCTGTTTCCGGATCGCTGGCGCTTAGGTGCGCCGTCGAACCACACTCATCTGGCATTAAGCCGTCAGTCTTTCGAACCGCTGCGTATTCAGCGTTTGGGGCAGGAACAGCACTATCTTGGGCCGCTTAACGGACCAGAGCTGCTGGTGGTGCTACCGGAAGCGAAAGCGGTGGGATCGGTGGCGATGTCGATGCTGGGAAGCGATGCTGATTTGGGTGTCGTGCTGTTTACCAGTCGCGATGCCAGTCACTATCAACAAGGGCAAGGAACGCAGTTACTTCATGAAATTGCGCTGATGTTGCCGGAGCTTCTGGAGCGTTGGATTGAACGCGTATGACCGATTTACACACCGATGTAGAACGCTACCTACGTTATCTGAGCGTGGAGCGCCAGCTTAGCCCGATAACCCTGCTTAACTACCAGCGTCAGCTTGAGGCGATCATCAATTTTGCCAGCGAAAACGGCCTGCAAAGCTGGCAGCAATGTGATGTGACGATGGTGCGCAATTTTGCTGTACGCAGTCGCCGTAAAGGGCTGGGAGCAGCAAGCCTCGCGTTACGGCTTTCTGCGCTACGTAGCTTTTTTGACTGGCTGGTCAGCCAGAACGAACTCAAAGCTAACCCGGCGAAAGGAGTTTCGGCACCGAAAGCGCCGCGTCATCTGCCGAAAAACATCGACGTCGACGATATGAATCGGCTGCTGGATATTGATATCAACGATCCCCTCGCTGTACGCGACCGTGCAATGCTGGAAGTGATGTACGGCGCGGGTCTGCGTCTTTCCGAGCTGGTGGGGCTGGATATCAAACACCTCGACCTGGAGTCTGGTGAAGTGTGGGTAATGGGGAAAGGCAGCAAAGAGCGCCGCCTGCCGATTGGTCGCAACGCTGTGGCGTGGATTGAGCACTGGCTTGATTTGCGCGACCTGTTTGGTAGCGAAGACGACGCGCTTTTTCTGTCGAAACTGGGCAAGCGTATCTCCGCGCGTAATGTGCAGAAACGCTTTGCCGAATGGGGCATAAAACAAGGGCTGAATAATCACGTTCACCCACATAAATTACGTCACTCGTTCGCTACGCATATGCTGGAGTCGAGCGGCGATCTTCGTGGTGTGCAGGAGCTGCTGGGTCATGCCAACCTCTCCACCACGCAAATCTATACTCATCTTGATTTTCAACACCTTGCCTCGGTGTACGATGCGGCGCATCCACGCGCCAAACGGGGGAAATAATGCGTTTTTACCGGCCTTTGGGGCGCATCTCGGCGCTCACCTTTGACCTGGATGATACCCTTTACGATAACCGTCCGGTGATTTTGCGCACCGAGCGAGAGGCGCTTACCTTTGTGCAAAATTATCATCCGGCGCTGCGCAGCTTCCAGAATGAAGATCTGCAACGCCTGCGCCAGGCGGTACGGGAAGCGGAACCCGAGATTTATCACGACGTGACGCGTTGGCGTTTTCGTTCGATTGAACAAGCGATGCTCGACGCCGGGCTGAGTGCCGAAGAAGCCAGTGCAGGCGCACACGCAGCAATGATTAACTTTGCCAAATGGCGCAGCCGAATCGACGTCCCGCAGCAAACTCACGACACCTTAAAACAGCTGGCGAAGAAATGGCCGCTGGTGGCGATCACCAACGGTAACGCCCAGCCGGAACTGTTTGGTTTGGGGGATTATTTTGAGTTTGTGCTGCGCGCTGGCCCGCACGGGCGCTCAAAACCGTTCAGCGATATGTACTTTTTGGCTGCGGAAAAACTCAACGTGCCGATCGGCGAGATCTTACATGTTGGGGACGATCTCACCACTGACGTGGGTGGGGCAATTCGCAGCGGAATGCAGGCTTGTTGGATCAGACCGGAAAATGGCGATCTGATGCAAACCTGGGACAGCCGTTTACTGCCGCATCTGGAAATTTCCCGGTTGGCATCTCTGACCTCGCTGATATAATCAGCAAATCTGTATATATACCCAGCTTTTTGGCGGAGGGCGTTGCGCTTCTCCGCCCAACCTATTTTTACGCGGCGGTGCCAATGGACGTTTCTTACCTGCTCGACAGCCTTAATGACAAACAGCGCGAAGCGGTGGCCGCGCCACGCAGCAACCTTCTGGTGCTGGCGGGCGCGGGCAGTGGTAAGACGCGCGTACTGGTGCATCGTATCGCCTGGCTGATGAGCGTGGAAAACTGCTCGCCATACTCGATTATGGCGGTGACGTTTACCAACAAAGCGGCGGCGGAGATGCGTCATCGTATCGGGCAACTGATGGGCACCAGCCAGGGCGGCATGTGGGTCGGCACCTTCCACGGGCTGGCGCACCGCCTGCTGCGTGCGCACCATATGGACGCCAATCTGCCGCAGGATTTCCAGATCCTCGATAGCGAGGACCAGCTGCGCCTGCTTAAGCGTCTGATCAAAGCCATGAACCTCGACGAGAAGCAGTGGCCGCCGCGCCAGGCAATGTGGTACATCAACAGCCAGAAAGATGAAGGCCTGCGTCCGCATCATATTCAAAGCTACGGTAATCCGGTGGAGCAGACCTGGCAGAAGGTGTATCAGGCGTATCAGGAAGCGTGTGACCGCGCGGGCCTGGTGGACTTCGCCGAGCTGCTGCTGCGCGCTCACGAACTGTGGCTTAACAAGCCGCATATCCTACAACACTACCGCGAACGTTTTACCAATATCCTGGTGGACGAATTCCAGGATACCAACAACATTCAGTACGCGTGGATCCGCCTGCTGGCGGGCGACACCGGCAAAGTGATGATCGTCGGTGATGACGACCAGTCAATCTACGGCTGGCGCGGGGCGCAGGTGGAGAATATTCAGCGTTTCCTTAATGATTTCCCCGGTGCCGAAACTATTCGTCTGGAGCAAAACTACCGCTCTACCAGCAATATTCTGAGCGCCGCTAACGCCCTGATTGAAAACAATAACGGGCGTCTGGGTAAAAAACTGTGGACCGATGGCGCGGACGGTGAGCCTATTTCCCTCTATTGCGCTTTTAACGAACTCGATGAAGCGCGTTTTGTGGTTAACCGCATCAAAACCTGGCAGGACAACGGCGGGGCGCTTGCCGAGTGCGCCATTCTCTACCGCAGTAACGCCCAGTCGCGTGTACTGGAAGAAGCACTGTTGCAGGCCAGTATGCCGTACCGTATTTACGGCGGGATGCGCTTCTTCGAACGCCAGGAAATCAAAGACGCGCTCTCGTATCTGCGTCTGATTGCCAACCGTAACGACGACGCGGCGTTTGAGCGCGTGGTGAATACGCCAACGCGGGGTATTGGTGACCGGACGCTGGACGTGGTACGTCAGACATCGCGCGATCGCCAGTTAACACTCTGGCAGGCATGTCGTGAACTGTTGCAGGAAAAAGCCCTCGCCGGGCGAGCTGCCAGCGCCTTGCAGCGATTTATGGAATTAATCGATGC
This sequence comes from Escherichia sp. WS33, assembly GCF_046486385.1. NCBI lineage: Bacteria > Pseudomonadati > Pseudomonadota > Gammaproteobacteria > Enterobacterales > Enterobacteriaceae > Escherichia > Escherichia sp. WS33. The sequence goes on from NZ_JBJQLJ010000021.1 coordinate 44,713, forward strand.
CTTAGCGCAAGAAACTGCCGATATGCCGCTGCATGTACAGACTGACCGGGTAATTAAAGACTCCGGCCTGCGCACCATGTACGAGCAGGAGAAGGGCGAAAAAGGCCAGACGCGTATCGAAAACTTAGAGGAACTGGTGACGGCAACGCGCCAGTTCAGCTACAACGAAGAAGATGAAGATTTAATGCCGCTGCAGGCATTCCTCTCCCATGCGGCGCTGGAAGCGGGCGAGGGGCAGGCGGATACCTGGCAGGATGCAGTGCAGTTGATGACGCTGCACTCGGCGAAAGGCCTGGAGTTCCCGCAGGTGTTTATTGTCGGTATGGAAGAGGGTATGTTCCCAAGCCAGATGTCGCTGGATGAAGGCGGGCGTCTGGAAGAAGAACGCCGTCTGGCCTACGTTGGTGTAACCCGCGCGATGCAGAAACTGACGCTGACCTACGCGGAAACCCGCCGTCTGTATGGTAAAGAGGTTTACCATCGCCCGTCGCGCTTTATCGGCGAGCTGCCGGAAGAGTGTGTGGAAGAGGTGCGCCTGCGCGCTACGGTAAGTCGTCCGGTCAGCCATCAACGGATGGGGACGCCGATGGTCGAGAACGACAGCGGCTACAAGCTCGGTCAGCGTGTACGCCACGCTAAGTTTGGTGAAGGCACCATCGTCAATATGGAAGGCAGCGGCGAGCATAGCCGTTTGCAGGTGGCATTCCAGGGCCAGGGTATTAAATGGCTGGTGGCGGCATACGCCCGGCTGGAGTCGGTGTAACGTTGCCGGATGCGGTGCTGCGCACCTTATTTGGCCTAAAAAATCATTCATATTCAATAAATTGCAACGTCATGTAGGCCGGATAGGGCGTTTACGCCGCATCCGGCATCTGCGCCATCTTCAGTATCTGACACAAAACTATCGTTTTAACCTTTCCGCTCTACGGAAATCATGGTGACAAAAGGATAGCGTTGCCACGGGATTGCCCCGCCTTTCATATACATATGTGAAATCGTGCCATCAAGATAAAGCAGCTGCTCAACGTTCAGTTTCGCTTTGGCATAACAGGCAAAATCATAAAAATTTGTCGCCTGCTGGCTCAACAAAAACACGGCATTCCCATGTTTATTAATCCCAACACCGTTACGAATTTTACGTGAGGCGACGTTGGGATGAATACGCGGATTAATTACACTGTTTTCCATCAACATTGGCCCTGACTGCACCGCAAACTGAATCTCTTTACTGGTTTTGAAGGCATCCAGACGAACGATGCCGACTTTATCTCCCGCGACATAAAACACGCCGCCAGGACGGATAAAGAAATTCCCTTCACCTGAAGCGAGATTTAACGCCACCTTCTGCTGACCGTTTTCGATGTACAAACCGAGCGGCGCATAGCTTTCATCATAGATGCCGCCGTTCATCGCCATCTGCACCTGACCCTGACTATTCATATCCGCCAGCAGAGCATGTAAAGTTCCCCACGCTTCGCCATTGGCTTTTTGCCAGTACATTTTCACCCGCTCTGTTTGAGGATTAACGGTATACGCCTGTACGGTCAGCGTCGGATCTGAGAGTGCGCAATCATCAGCGGCAACAGCAAACAAGGGAAGTAAGGTGAGGGCGAGAAAAATCCGTTTGAGATTCAAGGTGATCATTCCTTTACCAATGAGTAGCCGATGCGCCATTATAGGTCCTGGATGTTGGATTTTTTTATCCTGTTAGCGACCTTGACGAGTACCAAAAAGCGCGAAGTTCAACTATTGTTCTGTGGTGTTCTGTTGCGTGTTGACGGCAAAATTTTGCTGGCGTAACATGCGCGCACGATCACTCTAAGAGGACATTCGCCTTGGACACACCCAGTAGATACTGGCTCACTATCCTGTCATCCAGGATCAACTCCTAAGGCTATCCCTTTTTGCTGATAGCCTTAGCGGTTGTCAGCGACCTCAATTTTTCCCGTCGCGCTGAGTCAGGCTGTTTAATGGTCTGAAACCCAATTTGTTTCTGTGTGCCCACCGAACTGTCCGATATTTTAAGCATTGGGAGTCCCGGTCATGCTGAGCGCATTTCAACTGGAAAATAACCGACTGACCCGGCTGGAAGTCGAAGAGTCACAACCCCTTGTAAATGCAGTATGGATTGATCTTGTCGAACCGGACGACGACGAGCGACTGCGCGTACAATCTGAACTTGGCCAGAGCCTGGCAACCCGCCCGGAACTGGAAGACATCGAAGCATCGGCACGTTTCTTTGAAGACGATGACGGCCTGCATATTCACTCCTTCTTCTTCTTTGAAGATGCGGAAGATCACGCCGGTAACTCCACTGTGGCATTTACCATCCGTGATGGTCGTCTGTTTACTCTGCGTGAGCGTGAACTGCCTGCATTCCGTCTGTATCGTATGCGCGCCCGTAGCCAGTCAATGGTGGACGGTAACGCCTACGAGCTGCTGTTGGATCTGTTCGAAACCAAAATCGAACAGCTGGCAGATGAAATTGAAAATATCTACAGCGATCTGGAGCAGTTGAGCCGGGTAATTATGGAAGGGCATCAGGGCGATGAGTACGATGAGGCGCTCTCCACGCTGGCGGAACTGGAAGATATCGGCTGGAAAGTTCGCCTGTGTCTGATGGATACCCAGCGTGCGCTCAACTTCCTGGTACGCAAGGCGCGTTTACCGGGTGGGCAACTGGAGCAGGCGCGTGAAATCCTGCGAGATATCGAATCCCTGCTGCCGCATAACGAATCCCTGTTCCAGAAGGTGAACTTCCTGATGCAGGCGGCGATGGGCTTTATCAACATCGAGCAGAACCGCATCATCAAAATCTTCTCGGTGGTATCCGTGGTATTCCTGCCGCCGACGCTCGTTGCTTCCAGCTATGGGATGAACTTTGAGTTTATGCCAGAACTGAAGTGGAGTTTCGGCTACCCAGGCGCGATTATCTTTATGATCCTCGCGGGCCTGGCACCGTATCTGTACTTTAAGCGCAAGAACTGGCTGTAATATGAGTGCCGGATAAAGCTATTTTTTTATCCGGCTTATTTCTAAAAATTGTCTTATTTAAAGTCATGCGGATTGAAAACTCGCTCTATTTTATTTTCTTGTGTTAATTGATACTCAGTAAAATCGTTAATACCAATATGAGTGTTACGATAAGGGTATTCATTAATAACCATTAAGTAATTTTTCACGATGCAATTATCATTGCTCTTAATTGTCGGGAAACAGTAGAGATCTTCATACGGCCCTTCGATATATTTTTTATAGTCAGTGAAGCCATTACCGATATCAATGACATACCAGGTATGCCAACTACCTTCTGGTAGGGGATGTTGATTTTTAATTTCATTCTGATGCTTCAGATACCAATTTATTTTATCGCTGTCAGTCCATGGCAGATGATCAACGACCAGAAAGACTGAATTGCCAGCATCAGAGTATGTATACAAAATCTGTACAGGACGCAATGTCCATAAATTATAGATGCAGCATAGAAGAAATAAACATAATATAATTTTCTGGAGTTTGCTTTTCATAGATAATTTTCGATTCTTTCGATAGTGTTAAAATTGGTGAAAAAAGGTTTGAAAGCAAAGTCTTTATGCCGTTGTAAAAAGAACCATATGCGAAAAAATCTATATTTGCTGTAAGTCTTGTTTTTGATATCAGTTACATCAAGACCGAAGTGGTCCTGTGCTACAAAATGAATTGTTGCACTCCATCCTATAGCGTAGTTTTGAAAACTTAAAAGAGATATTTTTTGAGCTGAAATATCATGAACACTGATTCCTAAGCCATTAAAACTGTCCTCGAAGTCATTAAATTTATTTAGTCTTGATGAAAGTAATTTGGTTTTAATGCTTTGCAGGATAAGAGGTTGGTATCCTGTCGAGGGAGTTGAATTAATGCCATTTTCGATACATTCTTTGATTATTCGTATTGGACTATTATAACCATATTTATTTATTTTTTCATGAAAAGATAAATTTAATTGTTGGCTATGAAAATTGCTGCCATTTCCATATCTAAAATGTTCAATCAGATCTTCGATAAGTGTTTTATTTTGTCCAAAAAAGGAAAACATTTTTGCTAGTTCTTTCATTTCTGCAAATAAAATATCAGTGCATTCACGTTGTGATATTTTTGTTCCGGAACTTGAGGCACTAAAAGCAACATTAATAGAACCTGGGCCAGGGAAATGGTATTTAATAAGTCTGTAAGGATCAACTTTTGCTGAGATATCGCTTAGGCCGAGTGAGAGAAAGTCTTGTTCTACCATATCACCATATTGCATATCATCAGCAGAAAAATCATCGAATAAACTAATAGTTTCGAAAAGTGTACAGGGAATATTAATTGGCGGAAGTAATATGTTATTCATTTGCATTTGCCTTGGTTATATTTAAGCTCAATGTCAATTCGAGAACAAATGCTAGGGTAAAAAAATATTTAAAAAAGAAGTACATTTCACATTTTTTCATTACATCTCTGAAGAGAACCTCGTTAATGATTGGTCTTGCTCATTGTTAATAACAAAATGTTGAATTTACCGATTAGGAAACTTTTTCCTACGCGGATTGCCTCCAGCTATGGCATGAACTTTGAGTTTATGCCAGAACTGAAGTGGAGCTTTGGCTACCCTGGCGCGATTATCTTTATGATCCTCGCGGGCCTGACACCGTATCTGTACTTTAAGCGTAAGAACTGGCTGTAACTATACGATGTCGCTGTGAGTAAGTTAGTGTGCTGACAGCGACATTTTAGCCGAGGGAATCGCAGATAACATAATTGTTGTGAATAATATCCATGCCACGTTGAGTTGGACGCTTAATGACTCACATCTCATCCCTTCAATTGCTGCAGAGATAATAGAAAAAAGTGTCAAGCCCAATGAAATCAATACAAAGTAGATTGCCTTACATCCAGTATCTCTTATTCTTTTTGCTCCAATATTGATATTTACATAGGTATTATTAATAACCAGAATAAAACTCAAAGCCAGGTTGATATCATTCAAAGTTATTAATATTGACCATGATGTTAATGTATAGATTATGAACTGAAAGCGTGATAAACGCTCAAGCCTGGATGGGTAGAATATATTTCTGATGGATGATTTGAACATTTTTACACTGTTTTATATATAATTGTTTTGAATATATATTACCTGAATTATGTGGTTTGCATATATATATGCAATATAGCAGTCTTTGCATTGATAACTATACAGTAGTAATTTAGAGTGTGTAAGTTTTTATTGATGGGGTATATTTTAATTAAATATAATTGAAATGTATTTTTATTCTATAAACAATATCTTGGGTGAATGGATTCTATATGGGAAATGGTAACTTTTGGCAGTTGTTCTTGGGTAAAGAACCTTACAGCAAAAAATCTGATTTTGTTAAGGCATGGTTATTGTGGTGGGCTATTACCATCCTTGTTCTATTTATTTTAAGCCTGACTACGACATTAAATTTAAGAAGTATAGGTATAGGGTTAAGTTTTGGGTTTTGTCAAATCCTTGGTAGATATACGATGTCTCTAGGATGGAGTAAGTACTGGGGAGTTTTGGGGGTATTTCCTGTAATAAATATTGTTCTTTTTCTTATCTTAATTTTTTTCAAAAAAAGATAAATAAGTCAGTGGGTAGGCTCTTTAAACGGCCTACCCATGTTAATTCTTAACTTTTTCTACGCTGCGTATAAATCGCATCCATCACAAAAATTGCCAGCGCCACCCAAATAAAGGCGAAAGTCACCATCTTATCGGCACCCGGTTTTTCACCATAAAACGTCACAGCCAGCAGGAACATCAGCGTCGGGCCAATGTACTGGAAAAAGCCTAACGTTGAGAGACGCAAGCGCGTGGCAGCGGCGGTAAAACACAACAGCGGTACGGTAGTGACAATACCGGCGGCGATCAGCAGTAAATTCAGCGACATCGGGTTTTGCCCCATATGGCTGGTTGAGCTGTCGGCAATAGCAAACAGGTAAATTGCCGCCACGGGCAGCAGCCACATGGTTTCGATTAACATGCCGGTTTGCGCTTCAACGGCAATCTTCTTGCGTACCAGACCGTAGAAGGCAAAACTAAATGCCAGTCCCAGCGCGATAATAGGTAGCGAACCAAAAGTCCACAGCTGGACTAACACGCCACATATCGCCAGAATCACCGCCAGCCATTGCATCCGGCGGAATCGCTCGCCGAGGAAAATCATCCCCAGCACAATGTTCACCAGCGGGTTAATAAAGTAACCAAGGCTCGCTTCCAGCATATGGTGATTGTTCACCGCCCAGATAAACAGTAGCCAGTTGCCACCAATCAGCACGGCAGAGACTGCCAGCATAAAAATTTTCTGTGGCGTCTGAATCAGCGTTTTTAAATAGGACCACTGGCGGCAAATGCTCATCAGCACCACCATAAAGAAAAACGACCAGATCACGCGATGCGTCAGGATTTCATCGGCAGGCACGTAGTAAATCAACTTGAAGTACGCTGGCGCTATACCCCAAATAAAATAAGCGGCAAGAGCGAGTAATACGCCCTGCCGCGTTTGTTTTGCATCCATCGGGAATACTCATTTTTAATTGGTAACAGCAGTTTACCTGCTTTTATGTCTTCAACCTACCATATAGGTGGCGGTGGCACTGGCAATATAAAGCTGTTCTTCATTGTGTAATTCAACGCGGGCGACGGCGACTTTATTGCCTGCACGCAACAGGCTACTGGTAGCAGTAAAACGCTCGCCCCTGCCTGGGCGCAGATAATCAACGCGAAGATCAATGGTCCCCATCCGCGATAGCCGCTGGCGTAGTTCATCTTCACTGATGGTTTCGTGGCGGGTTAAGGTACTTCCCACGCACACCAGACCGGCGGCGACATCCAGCGCCGACGCAATGACCCCGCCGTGCAAAATGCTTTGCGCCCAGTTGCCCACCATCATTGGCTGATTTTTAAAGGCCAGCTGTGCGAACTCTTTTTCGTAACGCTCCAGTTCCATCCCCAATGCGCGGTTAAATGGCATGTGATAAACAAACATCTCACCCACTAATTTCAGGGCTTGTTCAGCGGTCAGTACGGCAGACATATCATCCTTACACTTCATTAGTTAATGAAATGTTGATTTTATGCTTCTTTGTTGTTGGTTTCTACTTTAGGAAGGGATAACTAACGGCTATGGAGTTAAGTATGTAAAATAGCCCGCAGAAAAATATTCACCTTATCAATAATTCGTTACGGAGAACACGACCGATGCGGACTCTGCAGGGCTGGTTGTTGCCGGTGTTTATGTTGCCTATGGCAGTATATGCACAAGAGGCAACGGTGAAAGAGGTGTATGACGCGCCAGCGGTGCGTGGCAGTATTATCGCCAATATGCTGCAGGAGCATGACAATCCGTTCACGCTCTATCCTTATGACACCAACTACCTCATTTACACCCAAACCAGCGATCTGAATAAAGAAGCGATTGCCAGTTACGACTGGGCGGAAAATGCGCGTAAGGATGAAGTAAAGTTTCAGTTGAGCCTGGCATTTCCGCTGTGGCGTGGGATTTTAGGCCCGAACTCGGTGTTGGGTGCGTCTTATACGCAAAAATCCTGGTGGCAACTGTCCAATAGCGAAGAGTCTTCACCGTTTCGTGAAACCAACTACGAACCGCAATTGTTCCTCGGTTTTGCCACCGATTACCGTTTTGCAGGTTGGACGCTGCGCGATGTGGAGATGGGGTATAACCACGACTCTAACGGGCGTTCCGACCCGACCTCCCGCAGCTGGAACCGCCTTTATACTCGCCTGATGGCAGAAAACGGTAACTGGCTGGTAGAAGTGAAGCCGTGGTATGTGGTGGGTAATACTGACGATAACCCGGATATCACCAAATATATGGGTTACTACCAGCTTAAAATCGGCTATCACCTCGGTGATGCGGTGCTCAGTGCGAAAGGACAGTACAACTGGAACACCGGCTACGGCGGCGCGGAGTTAGGCTTAAGTTACCCGATCACCAAACATGTGCGCCTTTATACTCAGGTTTACAGCGGCTATGGCGAATCGCTCATCGACTATAACTTCAACCAGACCCGTGTCGGTGTGGGGGTTATGCTAAACGATTTGTTTTGATGAACGGTTGAGTGGTTGGCAAATCTGGAATCCAGCATCCAGGATTACCCTCTCAGAGACTAAAAGCATTGCAGTTTCTCGCGCAGGCGCTGAAAATAGCGCCTGTTTTTATTTCAGGCAATCGGGGTGAATGTGGCGCAGGCGGAAGTGTTGAATCTGGAGTCCGGAGCTAAACAGGTTTTACAAGAAACCTTTGGCTACCAACAGTTTCGCCCCGGCCAGGAAGAAATTATCGACACTGTGCTTTCCGGTCGCGATTGCCTGGTCGTCATGCCCACCGGTGGCGGAAAATCCCTTTGCTATCAAATTCCTGCCTTATTGCTAAACGGCCTTACCGTGGTTGTTTCACCGCTGATTTCGTTGATGAAAGATCAGGTGGATCAACTGCAAGCCAACGGCGTGGCGGCGGCGTGCCTTAACTCGACGCAAACCCGCGAACAGCAACTTGAAGTGATGACAGGCTGCCGCACCGGGCAAATTCGTCTGCTTTATATCGCCCCGGAACGCCTGATGCTGGATAACTTTCTTGAGCATCTGGCGCACTGGAATCCGGTGTTATTAGCCGTTGATGAAGCGCACTGTATCTCCCAATGGGGCCACGATTTCCGCCCGGAATATGCCGCGCTCGGTCAGTTGCGCCAGCGGTTCCCGACGCTGCCGTTTATGGCGCTGACCGCCACAGCCGACGACACCACGCGCCAGGATATCGTGCGCCTGCTGGGGCTGAACGATCCGCTGATTCAAATCAACAGTTTTGACCGTCCGAATATTCGCTACATGCTGATGGAGAAGTTCAAACCGCTCGATCAGTTGATGCGCTACGTGCAGGAACAGCGCGGTAAGTCCGGCATTATCTACTGCAACAGCCGGGCGAAAGTAGAAGACACCGCTGCGCGCCTGCAAAGCAAGGGTATTAGCGCGGCGGCCTATCATGCCGGGCTGGAAAATAATGTCCGCGCCGACGTGCAGGAGAAATTCCAGCGCGATGACCTGCAAATTGTGGTGGCGACGGTGGCGTTCGGCATGGGCATCAATAAACCAAACGTTCGCTTCGTGGTCCACTTTGATATTCCGCGCAATATCGAATCCTATTATCAGGAAACCGGTCGCGCCGGGCGTGATGGCCTGCCCGCGGAAGCGATGCTGTTTTACGATCCGGCCGATATGGCGTGGCTGCGCCGTTGTCTGGAAGAGAAGCCGCAGGGGCAGTTGCAGGATATCGAACGTCATAAACTCAATGCGATGGGCGCTTTTGCCGAAGCGCAAACTTGCCGTCGTCTGGTACTGCTGAACTATTTTGGCGAAGGGCGTCAGGAGCCGTGCGGGAACTGCGATATCTGCCTCGATCCGCCGAAACAGTACGACGGTTCAACCGATGCTCAGATTGCCCTTTCCACCATTGGTCGTGTGAATCAGCGTTTTGGTATGGGCTATGTGGTGGAAGTGATTCGCGGCGCTAATAACCAGCGTATCCGCGACTATGGTCATGACAAACTAAAAGTCTACGGTATGGGCCGTGATAAAAGTCATGAACATTGGGTGAGCGTGATCCGCCAGTTGATTCACCTCGGCCTGGTGACGCAAAATATTGCCCAGCATTCTGCCCTCCAACTGACAGAGGCCGCGCGTCCGGTGCTGCGCGGCGAATCCTCTTTGCAACTTGCCGTGCCGCGTATCGTGGCGCTCAAACCGAAAGCGATGCAGAAATCGTTCGGCGGCAACTATGATCGCAAACTGTTCGCCAAATTACGCAAACTGCGTAAATCGATTGCCGATGAAAGTAATGTCCCGCCGTACGTGGTGTTTAACGACGCAACCTTGATTGAGATGGCTGAACAGATGCCGATCACCGCCAGCGAAATGCTCAGCGTTAACGGTGTTGGGATGCGCAAGCTGGAACGCTTTGGCAAACCGTTTATGGCGCTGATTCGTGCGCATGTTGATGGCGATGACGAAGAGTAGTCAGCAGCATAAAAAAGTGCCAGGATGAAGACTCCGTAAACGTTTCCCCCGCGAGTCAAATGTATGTTGATGTTATTTCTCACCGTCGCCATGGTGCACATTGTGGCGCTTATGAGCCCCGGTCCCGATTTCTTTTTTGTCTCTCAGACCGCTGTCAGTCGTTCCCGTAAAGAAGCGATGATGGGCGTGCTGGGCATTACCTGCGGCGTAATGGTTTGGGCTGGGATTGCGTTGCTTGGCCTGCATTTGATTATCGAAAAAATGGCCTGGCTGCATACGCTGATTATGGTTGGCGGTGGCCTGTATCTCTGCTGGATGGGTTACCAGATGCTGCGCGGCGCGCTGAAAAAAGAGGCAGTTTCTGCACCTGCGCCACAGGTCGAGCTGGCGAAAAGTGGGCGCAGTTTCCTGAAAGGTTTACTGACCAATCTCGCTAATCCGAAAGCGATTATCTACTTTGGCTCGGTGTTCTCATTGTTTGTCGGTGATAACGTTGGCACTACCGCGCGCTGGGGCATTTTTGCGCTGATCATTGTCGAAACGCTGGCGTGGTTTACCGTCGTTGCCAGCCTGTTTGCCCTGCCGCAAATGCGCCGTGGTTATCAACGTCTGGCGAAGTGGATTGATGGTTTTGCCGGGGCGTTATTTGCCGGATTTGGCATTCATTTGATTATTTCGCGGTGATGCCAGACGCGTCTTCAGAGTAAGTCGGATAAGGCGTTTACGCCGCATCCGACATTATTTTTCACGCATGCCTCGCCGATGCTAACAGCGCTCCCACCAGCATAAACAACGAGCCGAAAATCTTATTCAGCGCCTTCATCTGCTTTGGTCCTTTAATCCATAGAGCAATCCGTTGAGCAAGGGTGGCGTAACCGATCATCACAATAATATCGACCACAATAGTGGTGACGCCGAGCACGATATACTGCATCAGTTGCGGCTGTTGCGGCATGATGAATTGCGGAAATAGCGCCGCCAGAAACACAATACTTTTGGGATTGGTGAGATTCACAAAAACTGCGCGCTGGAACAAATGTCGACGCGATTGAGTAGAGGCCAGCGATTTAAGGTCAATTGCACCAGCGGCGCGCCACTGCTGGATTCCCAGCCAAATCAAGTAAGCCGCGCCTGCCCACTTCAACACTTCAAACGCAATCACTGAGCGGGAAAATAGCGTCCCCAACCCCACGCCAACCAGCACAATATGAATCGCCAGTCCGGTTTGAAGCCCAGCAATAGACGCCACCGCGCCGCGATAACCGTGGTTGAGCGAGGTGGTCATAGTGTTGATTGCACCAGAGCCTGGCGACAGGCTTAAAATGATCGATGTCAGCAGGTAGGCAAACCACCATTCTAAGGTCATGATGAACTCCCGGTGTGTCTATTTTTGTGCCACAATACGCTACTGTCGCAGCGTTGTGTCAGGCACGCTAAAAAAAACGATTTTACGTGGTTTAAGAGGCAGATTACCCGATGTTTCAGCAGCAAAAAGACTGGGAAACAAGAGAAAACGCGTTTGCTGCTTTTACCATGGGACCGCTGACTGATTTCTGGCGTCAGCGTGATGAAGCAGAGTTTACTGGTGTGGATGACATTCCGGTGCGCTTTGTCCGTTTTCGCGCACAGCACCATGACCGGGTGGTAGTCATCTGCCCGGGGCGTATTGAGAGCTACGTAAAATATGCGGAACTGGCCTATGACCTGTTCCATTTGGGGTTTGATGTCTTAATCATCGACCATCGCGGGCAGGGACGTTCCGGTCGCCTGTTAGCCGATCCGCATCTCGGGCATGTTAATCGCTTTAATGATTATGTTGATGATCTGGCGGCATTCTGGCAGCAGGAGGTTCAGCCCGGTCCGTGGCGTAAACGCTATATACTGGCACATTCGATGGGCGGTGCGATCTCCACATTATTTCTGCAACGCCATCCAGGTGTATGTGACGCCATTGCGCTAACTGCGCCAATGTTTGGGATCGTGATTCGTATGCCGTCATTTATGGCACGGCAGATCCTCAACTGGGCCGAAGCGCATCCACGTTTCCGTGATGGCTATGCAATAGGCACCGGGCGCTGGCGCGCGTTGCCGTTTGCTATCAACGTACTGACCCACAGCAGACAGCGATATCGACGTAACTTACGCTTCTATGCTGATGACCCAACGATTCGCGTCGGTGGGCCGACCTACCATTGGGTACGCGAAAGTATTCTGGCTGGCGAACAGGTGTTAGCCGGTGCGGGTGATGACGCCACGCCAACGCTTCTCTTACAAGCTGAAGAGGAACGCGTGGTGGATAACCGCATGCATGACCGTTTTTGTGAACTCCGCACCGCCGCGGGCCATCCTGTCGAAGGAGGACGACCGTTGGTAATTAAAGGTGCTTACCATGAGATCCTTTTTGAAAAGGACGCAATGCGCTCAGTCGCGCTCCACGCCATCGTTGATTTTTTCAACAGGCATAACTCACCCAGCGGAAACCGCTCTACAGAGGTTTAAATTTCTTATGTACCAGGTTGTTGCGTCTGATTTAGATGGCACGTTACTTTCTCCCGACCATACGTTATCCCCTTACGCCAAAGAAACTCTGAAGCTGCTCACCGCGCGCGGCATCAACTTTGTGTTTGCGACCGGTCGTCACCACGTTGATGTGGGGCAAATTCGCGATAATCTGGAGATTAAGTCTTACATGATTACCTCCAATGGTGCGCGCGTTCACGATCTGGATGGTAATCTGATTTTTGCTCATAACCTGGATCGCGACATTGCCAGCGATCTGTTTGGCGTAGTCAACGACAATCCGGACATCATTACTAACGTTTATCGCGACGACGAATGGTTTATGAATCGCCATCGCCCGGAAGAGATGCGCTTTTTTAAAGAAGCGGTGTTCAAATATGCGCTGTATGAGCCTGGATTACTGGAGCCGGAAGGCGTCAGCAAAGTGTTTTTCACCTGCGATTCCCATGAACAACTGCTGCCGCTGGAGCAGGCGATTAACGCTCGCTGGGGCGATCGCGTCAACGTCAGTTTCTCTACCTTAACCTGTCTGGAAGTGATGGCGGGCGGCGTGTCGAAAGGCCATGCGCTGGAAGCAGTGGCGAAGAAACTGGGCTACAGCCTGAAGGATTGTATTGCGTTTGGTGACGGGATGAACGACGCCGAAATGCTGTCGATGGCGGGGAAAGGCTGCATTATGGGCAGTGCGCACCAGCGTCTGAAAGACCTTCATCCCGAGCTGGAAGTGATTGGTACTAACGCCGAAGACGCGGTGCCGCATTATCTGCGTAAACTCTATTTATCGTAATCGTTCTTTATTTGGTCAGTTGTCAACCTGATACTTCGCTACAATGGATACTCGTTAATCAAAGAGTTTTCCATTGTGGCGCTACTTATCATCACCACGATTCTGTGGGCCTTCTCCTTTAGCTTTTATGGCGAGTACCTTGCGGGGCACGTCGATAGCTATTTTGCGGTGCTGGTGCGCGTTGGCCTGGCGGCACTCGTTTTTCTGCCGTTTCTGCGTACCCGTGGCAATAGCCTGAAAACAGTCGGCCTGTATATGCTGGTGGGCGCGATGCAGCTCGGCGTGATGTATATGCTGAGTTTCCGCGCTTATCTCTACCTGACGGTTTCCGAGCTGCTGCTGTTCACCGTGCTGACGCCGCTCTACATCACGCTGATTTATGACATCATGAGTAAGCGCCGTCTGCGCTGGGGCTATGCTTTTAGCGCCTTGCTGGCGGTGATTGGTGCCGGGATTATTCGCTATGATCAGGTCACCGACCATTTCTGGACTGGCTTGTTGCTGGTGCAACTCTCCAATATCACTTTTGCCATCGGCATGGTGGGTTACAAACGCCTGATGGAAACTCGCCCGATGCCGCAGCATAACGCCTTTGCGTGGTTCTATCTTGGCGCGTTCCTGGTGGCGGTAATTGCATGGTTCTTGCTGGGAAATGCGCAGAAAATGCCGCAAACCACGCTGCAATGGGGCATTCTGGTGTTTCTTGGCGTGGTGGCTTCCGGGATTGGCTACTTTATGTGGAACTACGGCGCGACGCAGGTGGACGCCGGAACGCTGGGCATTATGAATAATATGCACGTTCCGGCAGGGCTGCTGGTAAACCTGGCTATCTGGCACCAACAGCCGCACTGGCCAACGTTTATTACAGGCGCGCTGGTGATCCTGGCCTCACTGTGGGTGCATCGTAAGTGGGTCGCTCCGCGCTCTTCACAAACGGCAGATGATCGCAGGCGTGATTGCGCGCTGAGCGAATAAACGCTTCCGTAACTGGCTGACGCTGCTCGCCATCGCGCACGGCGGCGTACAGTCGGCTCCACAAGCCTTCGCCCAGGGTTTTGGTCACCACCAGACCCTGGCGCTCAAAACTCTCTACTACCCAATGCGGTAGCGCGGCAATACCCATCCGCGCGGCAACCATCTGAATCAACAATAAGGTGTTATCGACGCTTTTCAGTGACGGGCTGACGCCTGCCGGCTGAAGAAAATGCCGCCAGACATCCAGTCGACTACGCTGCACCGGATAAATCAACAGCGTCTCGCTGGCGAGATCTTCCGGTGTAATTCGCGTTTTCGCCGCCAGTGGATGGTCAGGTGCTAACACCAGACGCACTTCATAGTCGAACATCGGCGAATAATGCAGGCCACTGCGCGGCAGGATATCGGAGGTCATCACCAGATCCAGCTCGCCCTGTTGCAACGCGGGCTGCGGGTCAAACGTCACGCCCGATTTAAAATCCATCTCTACCTGCGGCCAGTTCTTATGGAAATTTTCTAACGCGGGCGTCAGCCACTGAATACAGCTATGGCACTCAATGGCAATGCGCAGACGCGTCTGCTGCGGTTCATTGCAGGCTTGCAGTGCCTGGCTAATTTGCGGCAGCACCTGGTTTGCCAGTTGCAACAGGATTTCTCCCTGCGGTGTAAAGCGTAGCGGCTGGCTCTTACGCACAAATAGCCGGAAGCCAAGGCGTTGTTCCAGATCGCTAAACTGGTGAGACAGGGCGGATTGCGTCTGATGCAACGTCGCCGCAGCGGCTGCGAGAGAGCCGCAGTTCCGCAACGCTTGTAGCGTTTTCAGGTGTTTTACTTCGATCATGAAAGTCCTTCACTTCGGCATGAATAATTTGCGCTTGAGGAATATACAGTAACCGCCAATTATGGATGTGTAAACATCTGGACGGCTAAATACTAAAAATTCCATAAGGGGCATATAATGACAATTCTTAATCACACCCTCGGTTTCCCTCGCGTTGGCCTGCGTCGCGAGCTGAAAAAAGCGCAAGAAAGTTATTGGGCGGGGAACTCCACGCGTGAAGAACTGCTGACAGTAGGGCGTGAACTGCGTGCTCGTCACTGGGATCAACAAAAGCAAGCGGGTATCGACCTGCTGCCGGTGGGCGATTTTGCCTGGTACGATCATGTTCTGACCACCAGTCTGCTGCTGGGTAATGTTCCGCCACGTCATCAGAACAAAGACGGTTCGGTAGATATCGACACCCTGTTCCGTATTGGTCGTGGACGTGCGCCGACTGGCGAACCTGCGGCGGCAGCGGAAATGACCAAATGGTTTAACACCAACTATCACTACATGGTGCCGGAATTCGTTAAAGGCCAACAGTTCAAACTGACCTGGACGCAGCTGCTGGAGGAAGTGGACGAGGCGCTGGCGCTGGGCCACAACGTTAAGCCTGTGCTGCTGGGGCCGGTTACTTACCTGTGGCTGGGGAAAGTGAAAGGTGAACAGTTTGACCGCCTTAGCCTGCTGAACGACATTCTGCCGGTTTATCAGCAAGTGCTGGCAGAACTGGCGAAACGCGGCATCGAGTGGGTACAGATTGATGAACCCGCGCTGGTACTGGAACTACCACAGGCGTGGCTGGACGCATACAAACCCGCTTACGACGCGCTCCAGGGACAGGTGAAACTGCTGCTGACCACCTATTTTGAAGGCGTAACGCCAAATCTCGACACGATTACTGCGCTGCCTGTTCAGGGTCTGCATGTTGACCTCGTACATGGTAAAGATGACGTTGCTGAACTGCACAAGCGCCTGCCTTCTGACTGGTTGCTGTCTGCGGGTCTGATCAATGGTCGTAACGTCTGGCGCGCCGATCTTACCGAGAAATATGCGCAAATTAAGGACATTGTCGGCAAACGTGATTTGTGGGTGGCATCTTCCTGCTCGTTGCTGCACAGCCCCATCGACCTGAGCGTGGAAACGCGTCTTGATGCAGAAGTGAAAAGCTGGTTTGCCTTCGCCCTACAAAAATGCCATGAACTGGCACTGCTGCGCGATGCGCTGAACAGTGGTGACACGGCAGCTCTGGCAGAGTGGAGCGCCCCGATTCAGGCACGTCGTCACTCTACCCGCGTACATAATCCGGCGGTAGAAAAGCGTCTGGCGGCGATCACCGCCCAGGACAGCCAGCGTGCGAATGTCTATGAAGTGCGTGCCGAAGCCCAGCGTGCGCGTTTTAAACTGCCAGCGTGGCCGACCACCACGATTGGTTCTTTCCCGCAAACCACGGAAATTCGTACCCTGCGTCTGGATTTCAAAAAGGGCAATCTCGACGCCAATAACTACCGCACGGGCATTGCGGAACATATCAGGCAGGCCATTGTTGAACAGGAACGTTTGGGACTGGATGTGCTGGTACATGGCGAGGCCGAGCGTAATGACATGGTGGAATACTTTGGCGAGCACCTCGACGGGTTTGTCTTTACGCAAAACGGTTGGGTACAGAGCTACGGTTCCCGCTGCGTGAAGCCACCGATTGTTATTGGTGACGTTAGTCGCCCGGCACCGATTACCGTGGAGTGGGCGAAGTATGCGCAATCGCTGACCGACAAACCGGTGAAAGGGATGCTGACGGGGCCGGTGACCATACTCTGCTGGTCGTTCCCGCGTGAAGATGTCAGCCGTGAAACCATCGCCAAACAGATTGCGCTGGCGCTGCGTGATGAGGTGGCCGATCTGGAAGCGGCAGGGATTGGTATCATCCAGATTGACGAACCGGCGCTGCGCGAAGGTTTACCACTGCGTCGTAGCGACTGGGACGCCTATCTCCAGTGGGGCGTAGAGGCCTTCCGTATCAACGCCGCCGTGGCGAAAGATGACACACAAATCCACACTCACATGTGTTATTGCGAGTTCAACGACATCATGGATTCGATTGCGGCGCTGGACGCAGACGTCATCACCATCGAAACCTCGCGTTCCGACATGGAGTTGCTGGAGTCGTTTGAAGAGTTTGATTATCCAAATGAAATCGGTCCAGGCGTCTATGACATTCACTCGCCAAACGTACCGAGCGTGGAATGGATTGAAGCCCTGCTGAAGAAAGCGGCAAAACGCATTCCGGCAGAGCGCCTGTGGGTCAACCCGGACTGTGGCCTGAAAACGCGCGGCTGGCCAGAAACCCGCGCAGCACTGGCGAATATGGTGCAGGCGGCGCAGAACTTGCGTCGGGGGTAAATCCAAACCGGGTGGTAATACCACCCGGTCTTTTCTCATTACAGCGACTTCTTCCCACCATACTGCTTAAACCATTCCAGCATACGCTGCCAGCCATCTTTCGCAGATTCGGCATGATAGCTCGGGCGATAATCAGCGTTGAATGCATGCCCGGCATCCGGGTACACGATAATCTCTGCTTTCGCATTAGCAGCCCGCAGCGCCTGGCGCATGGTTTCAACGCTCTCCTGCGGAATGCTGTTATCCTGACCGCCATATAAGCCGAGAACCGGCGCGTTAAGATCGGTTGCGATATCAACAGGTTGTTTCGGTGAATTCAGCGACTTGTCACCCGTCAGTTTGCCGTACCACGCCACTGCGGCTTTTAGCTGTGGATTATGCGCGGCATACAGCCAGGTGATACGTCCACCCCAGCAGAATCCGGTGATCATTAAACGATGAACATCGCCGCCGTTGCGGGAAGCCCAACTGGCGACATGATCGAGATCGGCCAGCACCTGCGAGTCAGGCACTTTTGCTACCAGACCGCTAAGCAACGTGGGGATATCGGCAAAATCATTCGGATCGCCTTCGCGGAAGTAAAGTTCAGGTGCGATAGCCAGATACCCCTCCAGCGCCAGACGGCGACAAATGTCGCGGATATGTTCATGCACGCCAAAAATTTCCTGCACTACAATGACCACTGGCAGTGGGCCATCGCTTTGCTTTGGTCTGGCATGGTAAGCAGGCATGTTATCCCCTTGTGAAGGGATAGAGGTGAAGCCCGCCACAATCGCGTCGTCCGGGGTCTGAACGATGGTAGAAGCGAGAGGCGATGCAGCAGGTGCAAATCCAGATTGTTGTGTTGTTGCCATGGTATTCTCCGTACCCTTATAAAAATGTTGCGCAATGTTAACTATAGTCAGCATGCAACAAATCACATTGCCTGAATCGGCTCATCTTTTATGCAGTCCTGCAGAATGAAGAGTGATTTATGTGATTTACATCACTTTTGATGGGTAAATTTATGCAACGCATTTGCATCATGGTGATGAGTATCACGAAAAAATGTTAAACCCTTCGGTAAAGTGTCTTTTTGCTTCTTCTGACTAAACCGATTCACAGAGGAGTTGTATATGTCCAAGTCTGATGTTTTTCATCTCGGCCTCACTAAAAACGATTTACAAGGGGCTACGCTTGCCATCGTCCCTGGCGACCCGGATCGTGTGGAAAAGATCGCCGCGCTGATGGATAAGCCGGTTAAGCTGGCATCTCACCGCGAATTCACTACCTGGCGTGCAGAGCTGGATGGTAAACCTGTTATCGTCTGCTCTACCGGTATCGGCGGCCCGTCTACCTCTATTGCTGTTGAAGAGCTGGCACAGCTGGGCATTCGCACCTTCCTGCGTATCGGTACAACGGGCGCTATTCAGCCGCATATTAATGTGGGTGATGTCCTGGTTACCACGGCGTCTGTCCGTCTGGATGGCGCGAGCCTGCACTTCGCACCGCTGGAATTCCCGGCTGTCGCTGATTTCGAATGTACGACTGCGCTGGTTGAAGCTGCGAAATCTATTGGCGCGACAACTCACGTTGGCGTGACAGCTTCTTCTGATACCTTCTACCCAGGCCAGGAACGTTACGATACTTACTCTGGTCGCGTAGTTCGTCACTTTAAAGGTTCTATGGAAGAGTGGCAGGCGATGGGCGTAATGAACTATGAAATGGAATCTGCAACCCTGCTGACCATGTGTGCAAGTCAGGGCCTGCGTGCCGGTATGGTAGCGGGTGTTATCGTTAACCGCACCCAGCAAGAGATCCCGAATGCTGAGACGATGAAACAAACTGAAAGCCAAGCGGTGAAAATCGTGGTGGAAGCGGCGCGTCGTCTGCTGTAATTCTCTTCTCCTGTCTGAAGGCCGACGCGTTCGGCCTTTTGTATTTTTGCGTAGCGCCTCGCAGGAAATGCCTTTCCAACTGGACGTTTGTACAGCACAATTCTATTTTGTGCGGGTAAGTTGTTGCGTCAGGAGGCGTTGTGGATTTCTCAATCATGGTTTACGCAGTTATTGCGTTGGTGGGTGTGGCAATTGGCTGGCTGTTTGCCAGTTATCAACATGCGCAGCAAAAAGCCGAGCAATTAGCTGAACGTGAAGAGATGGTCGCGGAGTTAAGCGCGGCAAAACAACAAATTACCCAAAGCGAGCACTGGCGTGCAGAGTGCGAGTTACTCAATAACGAAGTGCGCAGCCTGCAAAGTATTAACACCTCTCTGGAGGCCGATCTGCGTGAAGTAACCACGCGGATGGAAGCCGCACAGCAACATGCTGACGATAAAATTCGCCAGATGATTAACAGCGAGCAGCGCCTCAGTGAGCAGTTTGAAAACCTCGCCAACCGTATTTTTGAGCACAGCAATCGCCGGGTTGATGAGCAAAACCGTCAGAGTCTGAACAGCCTGTTGTCGCCGCTACGTGAACAACTGGACGGTTTCCGCCGTCAGGTTCAGGACAGCTTCGGTAAAGAAGCACAAGAACGCCATACCCTGACCCACGAAATTCGCAATCTCCAGCAACTCAACGCGCAAATGGCCCAGGAAGCGATCAACCTGACGCGCGCGCTGAAAGGCGACAATAAAACCCAGGGCAACTGGGGCGAGGTAGTATTGACGCGGGTGCTGGAGGCTTCCGGTCTGCGTGAAGGGTATGAATATGAAACCCAGGTCAGCATCGAAAATGACGCCCGCTCGCGGATGCAACCGGATGTCATCGTGCGGCTGCCGCAGGGAAAAGATGTGGTGATCGACGCCAAAATGACGCTGGTCGCCTATGAACGCTATTTCAACGCCGAAGATGACTACACCCGCGAAAGCGCGCTACAGGAACATATCGCGTCGGTGCGTAACCATATCCGTTTGCTGGGACGCAAAGATTATCAACAGCTGCCGGGGCTGCGAACTCTGGATTACGTGCTGATGTTTATTCCCGTTGAACCCGCTTTTTTACTGGCGCTTGACCGCCAGCCGGAGCTGATCACCGAAGCGTTGAAAAACAATATCATGCTGGTTAGCCCGACTACGCTGCTGGTGGCGTTGCGTACTATTGCCAACCTGTGGCGTTATGAGCATCAAAGCCGCAACGCCCAGCAAATCGCCGATCGTGCCAGCAAGCTGTACGACAAGATGCGTTTGTTCATCGATGACATGTCCGCGATTGGTCAAAGTCTCGACAAAGCGCAGGATAACTACCGCCAGGCAATGAAAAAACTCTCTTCAGGTCGCGGAAATGTGCTGGCGCAGGCAGAAGCGTTTCGCGGTTTAGGAGTAGAAATTAAACGCGAGATTAATCCGGATTTGGCTGAACAGGCGGTGAGCCAGGATGAAGAGTATCGACTTCGGTCGGTTCCGGAGCAGCCGAATGATGAAGCTTATCAACGCGATGATGAATATAATCAGCAGTCGCGCTAGCCCATTAGGGGTAGTTAAGCCGGGTAGAAATCTAGGGCATCGACGCCCAATCTGTTACACTTCTGGAACAATTTTTTGATGAGCAGGCATTGAGATGGTGGATAAGTCACAAGAAACGACGCACTTTGGTTTTCAGACCGTCGCGAAGGAACAAAAAGCGGATATGGTCGCCCACGTTTTCCATTCCGTGGCATCAAAATACGATGTCATGAATGATTTGATGTCATTTGGTATTCATCGTTTGTGGAAGCGATTCACTATTGATTGCAGCGGCGTACGCCGTGGGCAGACCGTGCTGGATCTGGCTGGTGGCACCGGCGACCTGACAGCGAAATTCTCCCGCCTGGTCGGAGAAACTGGCAAAGTGGTCCTTGCTGATATCAATGAATCCATGCTCAAAATGGGACGCGAGAAGCTGCGTAATATCGGTGTGATTGGCAACGTTGAGTATGTTCAGGCGAACGCTGAGGCGCTGCCGTTCCCGGATAACACCTTTGATTGCATCACCATTTCGTTTGGTCTGCGTAACGTCACCGACAAAGATAAAGCACTGCGTTCAATGTATCGCGTGCTGAAACCCGGCGGCCGCCTGCTGGTGCTTGAGTTCTCGAAGCCAATTATCGAGCCGCTGAGCAAAGCCTATGATGCATACTCCTTCCATGTGCTGCCGCGTATTGGCTCACTGGTCGCGAACGACGCCGACAGCTACCGTTATCTGGCAGAATCCATCCGTATGCATCCCGATCAGGATACCCTGAAAGCCATGATGCAGGATGCCGGATTCGAAAGTGTCGACTACTACAATCTGACGGCAGGGGTTGTGGCGCTGCATCGTGGTTATAAGTTCTGACAGGAGACCGGAAATGCCTTTTAAACCTTTAGTGACGGCAGGAATTGAAAGTCTGCTCAACACCTTCCTGTATCGCTCACCCGCGCTGAAAACAGCCCGCTCGCGTCTGCTGGGTAAAGTATTGCGCGTGGAGGTAAAAGGCTTTTCGACGTCATTGATTCTGGTGTTCAGCGAACGCCAGGTTGATGTACTGGGCGAATGGGCAGGCGATGCTGACTGCACCGTTATCGCCTACGCCAGTGTGTTGCCGAAACTTCGCGATCGCCAGCAGCTTACCGCACTGATTCGCAGTGGTGAGCTGGAAGTGCAGGGCGATATTCAGGTGGTGCAAAACTTCGTTGCGCTGGCAGATCTGGCAGAGTTCGACCCTGCGGAACTGCTGGCCCCTTATACCGGTGATATCGCCGCTGAAGGAATCAGCAAAGCCATGCGCGGAGGCGCAAAGTTCCTGCATCACGGCATTAAGCGCCAGCAACGTTATGTGGCGGAAGCCATTACTGAAGAGTGGCGTATGGCACCCGGTCCGCTTGAAGTGGCCTGGTTTGCGGAAGAGACGGCTGCCGTCGAGCGTGCTGTTGATGCCCTGACCAAACGGCTGGAAAAACTGGAGGCTAAATGACGCCAGGTGAAGTACGGCGCCTATATTTCATCATTCGCACTTTTTTAAGCTACGGACTTGATGAACTGATCCCCAAAATGCGTATCACCCTGCCGCTACGGCTATGGCGATACTCATTATTCTGGATGCCAAATCGGCATAAAGACAAACTTTTAGGTGAGCGACTACGACTGGCCCTGCAAGAACTGGGGCCGGTTTGGATCAAGTTCGGGCAAATGTTATCAACCCGCCGCGATCTTTTTCCACCGCATATTGCCGATCAGCTGGCGTTATTGCAGGACAAAGTTGCTCCGTTTGATGGCAAGCTGGCGAAGCAGCAGATTGAAGCTGCAATGGGCGGCTTGCCGGTAGAAGCGTGGTTTGACGATTTTGAAATCAAGCCGCTGGCTTCTGCTTCTATCGCCCAGGTTCATACCGCGCGATTGAAATCGAATGGTAAAGAGGTGGTGATTAAAGTCATCCGCCCGGATATTTTGCCGGTTATTAAAGCGGATCTGAAACTTATCTACCGTCTGGCTCGCTGGGTGCCGCGTTTGCTGCCGGATGGTCGCCGTCTGCGCCCAACCGAAGTGGTGCGCGAGTACGAAAAGACATTGATTGATGAACTGAATTTGCTGCGGGAATCTGCCAACGCCATTCAGCTTCGGCGCAATTTTGAAGACAGCCCGATGCTCTACATCCCGGAAGTTTACCCTGACTATTGTAGTGAAGGGATGATGGTGATGGAGCGCATTTACGGCATTCCGGTGTCTGATGTTGCGGCGCTGGAGAAAAACGGCACCAACATGAAATTGCTGGCGGAACGCGGCGTGCAGGTGTTCTTCACTCAGGTCTTTCGCGACAGCTTTTTCCATGCCGATATGCACCCTGGCAACATCTTCGTAAGCTATGAACACCCGGAAAACCCGAAATATATCGGCATTGATTGCGGGATTGTTGGCTCGCTAAACAAAGAAGATAAACGCTATCTGGCAGAAAACTTTATCGCCTTCTTTAATCGCGACTATCGCAAAGTGGCAGAGCTACACGTCGATTCTGGCTGGGTGCCACCAGATACCAACGTTGAAGAGTTCGAATTTGCCATTCGTACGGTCTGTGAACCTATCTTTGAGAAACCGCTGGCCGAAATTTCGTTTGGACATGTACTGTTAAATCTGTTTAATACGGCGCGTCGCTTCAATATGGAAGTGCAGCCGCAACTGGTGTTACTCCAGAAAACCCTGCTCTACGTCGAAGGGGTAGGACGCCAGCTTTATCCGCAACTCGATTTATGGAAAACGGCGAAGCCTTTCCTGGAGTCGTGGATTAAAGATCAGGTCGGTATTCCTGCGCTGGTGAGAGCATTTAAAGAAAAAGCGCCGTTCTGGGTCGAAAAAATGCCAGAACTGCCTGAACTGGTTTACGACAGTTTGCGCCAGGGCAAGTATTTACAGCACAGTGTTGATAAGATTGCCCGCGAGCTTCAGTCAAATCATGTACGTCAGGGACAATCGCGTTATTTTCTCGGAATTGGCGCTACGTTAGTATTAAGTGGCACATTCTTGTTGGTCAGCCGACCTGAATGGGGGCTGATGCCCGGCTGGTTAATGGCAGGTGGTCTGATCGCCTGGTTTGTCGGTTGGCGCAAAACACGCTGATTTTTTCATCGCTCAAGGCGGGCCGTGTAACGTATAATGCGGCCTTGTTTAATCATCATCTACCACAGAGGAACATGTATGGGTGGTATCAGTATTTGGCAGTTATTGATTATTGCCGTCATCGTTGTACTGCTTTTTGGCACCAAAAAGCTCGGCTCCATCGGTTCCGATCTTGGTGCGTCGATCAAAGGCTTTAAAAAAGCAATGAGCGATGATGAACCAAAGCAGGATAAAACCAGTCAGGATGCTGATTTTACTGCGAAAACTATCGCCGATAAGCAGGCGAATACGAATCAGGAACAGGCTAAAACAGAAGACGCGAAGCGCCACGATAAAGAGCAGGTGTAATCCGTGTTTGATATCGGTTTTAGCGAACTGCTATTGGTGTTCATCATCGGCCTCGTCGTTCTGGGGCCGCAACGACTGCCTGTGGCGGTAAAAACGGTAGCGGGCTGGATTCGCGCGTTGCGTTCACTGGCGACAACGGTGCAGAACGAACTGACCCAGGAGTTAAAACTCCAGGAGTTTCAGGACAGTCTGAAAAAGGTTGAAAAGGCGAGCCTCACTAACCTGACGCCCGAACTGAAAGCGTCGATGGATGAACTACGCCAGGCCGCGGAGTCGATGAAGCGTTCCTACGTTGCAAACGATCCTGAAAAGGCGAGCGATGAAGCGCACACCATCCATAACCCGGTGGTGAAAGATAATGAAGCTGCGCATGAGGGCGTAACGCCTGCCGCTGCACAAACGCAGGCCAGTTCGCCGGAACAGAAGCCAGAAACCACGCCAGAGCCGGTGGTAAAACCTGCTGCGGACGCTGAACCGAAAACCGCTGCACCTTCCCCTTCGTCGAGTGATAAACCGTAAACATGTCTGTAGAAGATACTCAACCGCTTATCACGCATCTAATTGAGCTGCGTAAGCGTCTGCTGAACTGCATTATCGCGGTGATCGTGATATTCCTGTGTCTGGTCTATTTCGCCAATGACATCTATCACCTGGTATCCGCGCCATTGATCAAGCAGTTGCCGCAAGGTTCAACGATGATCGCCACCGACGTGGCCTCGCCGTTCTTTACGCCGATCAAGCTGACCTTTATGGTGTCGCTGATTCTGTCAGCGCCGGTGATTCTCTATCAGGTGTGGGCATTTATCGCCCCAGCGCTGTATAAGCATGAACGTCGCCTGGTGGTGCCGCTGCTGGTTTCCAGCTCGCTGCTGTTTTATATCGGCATGGCGTTCGCCTACTTTGTGGTCTTTCCGCTGGCATTTGGCTTCCTTGCCAATACCGCGCCGGAAGGGGTACAGGTATCCACCGACATCGCCAGCTATTTAAGCTTCGTTATGGCGTTGTTTATGGCGTTTGGTGTCTCCTTTGAAGTGCCTGTGGCAATTGTGCTGCTGTGCTGGATGGGGATTACCTCGCCAGAAGACTTACGCAAAAAACGCCCGTATGTGCTGGTTGGTGCATTCGTTGTCGGGATGCTGCTGACACCGCCGGATGTCTTCTCGCAAACGCTGTTGGCGATCCCGATGTACTGTCTGTTTGAAATCGGTGTCTTCTTCTCACGCTTTTACGTTGGTAAAGGGCGAAATCGGGAAGAGGAAAACGACGCTGAAGCAGAAAGCGAAAAAACTGAAGAATAAATTCAACCGCCCGTCAGGGCGGTTGTCATATGGAGTACAGGATGTTTGATATCGGCGTTAATTTGACCAGTTCGCAATTTGCGAAAGACCGTGATGATGTTGTAGCGCGCGCTTTTGACGCGGGAGTTAATGGGCTACTCATCACCGGCACTAACCTGCGTGAAAGCCAGCAGGCGCAAAAGCTGGCGCGTCAGTATTCGTCCTGTTGGTCAACGGCGGGCGTACATCCTCACGACAGCAGCCAGTGGCAAGCTGCGACTGAAGAAGCGATTATTGAGCTGGCCGCGCAGCCAGAAGTGGTGGCGATTGGTGAATGTGGTCTCGACTTTAACCGCAACTTTTCGACGCCGGAAGAGCAGGAACGCGCTTTTGTTGCTCAGCTACGCATTGCCGCAGAATTAAACATGCCGGTATTTATGCACTGTCGCGATGCCCACGAGCGGTTTATGACATTGCTGGAGCCGTGGCTGGATAAACTGCCTGGTGCGGTTCTTCATTGCTTTACCGGCACACGCGAAGAGATGCAGGCGTGCGTGGCGCGTGGAATTTATATCGGCATTACCGGTTGGGTTTGCGATGAACGACGCGGGCTGGAGCTGCGGGAATTGTTGCCGTTGATTCCGGCGGAGAAATTGCTGATCGAAACTGATGCGCCGTATCTGCTCCCGCGCGATCTCACGCCAAAGCCATCATCCCGGCGCAACGAGCCAGCCCATCTGCCCCATATTTTGCAACGTATTGCGCACTGGCGTGGAGAAGATGCCGCATGGCTGGCTGCCACCACGGATGCCAATGTCAAAACACTGTTTGGGATTGCGTTTTAGAGTTTGCGGAACTCGGTGTTCTTCACACTGTGCTTAATCTCTTTATTAATAAGATTAAGCAATAGCATGGAGCGAGCCTCACCATCGGGTTCGGTGAAAATGGCCTGAAAGCCTTCGAACGCGCCTTCGGTAATAATCACCTTATCACCCGGATAAGGGGTTGCCGGATCGACAATGTCTTTCGGTTTATATACCGATAGCTGATGAATCACCGCCGATGGGACTATCGCTGGCGACGCGCCAAAGCGCACGAAGTGGCTGACACCGCGGGTCGCGTTGATAGTCGTGGTATGAATCACTTCTGGATCAAATTCGACAAACAGGTAGTTGGGAAACAATGGCTCACTGACTGCAGTACGTTTTCCACGCACGATTTTTTCCAGGGTGATCATCGGTGCCAGGCAATTCACAGCCTGTCTTTCGAGGTGTTCCTGGGCACGTTGAAGTTGCCCGCGCTTGCAGTACAGTAAATACCAGGATTGCATAATGACTCTTATCCGTTTAATCGGGGCGCAAGGATAGCAAAAGCTTTAAGCTAAGTTAATTATATTCCCCGGTTTGCGTTATACCGTCAGAGTTCACGCTAATTTAACAAATTTACAGCATCGCAAAGATGAACGCCGTATAATGGGCGTAGATTAAGAGGCTACAATGGACGCCATGAAATATAACGATTTACGCGACTTCTTGACGCTGCTTGAACAGCAGGGTGAGCTAAAACGTATCACGCTCCCGGTGGATCCGCATCTGGAAATCACTGAAATTGCTGACCGCACTTTGCGTGCCGGTGGGCCTGCGCTGTTGTTCGAAAACCCTAAAGGCTACTCAATGCCGGTGCTGTGCAACCTGTTCGGTACGCCAAAGCGCGTGGCGATGGGCATGGGGCAGGAAGATGTTTCGGCGCTGCGTGAAGTTGGTAAATTATTGGCGTTTCTGAAAGAGCCGGAGCCGCCAAAAGGTTTCCGCGACCTGTTTGATAAACTGCCGCAGTTTAAGCAAGTATTGAACATGCCGACAAAGCGGCTGCGTGGTGCGCCCTGCCAACAAAAAATCGTCTCTGGCGATGACGTCGATCTCAATCGCATTCCCATTATGACCTGCTGGCCGGAAGATGCCGCGCCGCTGATTACCTGGGGGCTGACAGTGACGCGCGGCCCGCATAAAGAGCGGCAGAATCTGGGCATTTATCGCCAGCAGCTGATTGGTAAAAACAAACTGATTATGCGCTGGCTGTCGCATCGCGGCGGCGCGCTGGATTATCAGGAGTGGTGTGCGGCGCATCCGGGCGAACGTTTCCCGGTTTCTGTGGCGCTGGGTGCCGATCCCGCCACGATTCTCGGTGCAGTCACCCCCGTTCCGGATACACTTTCAGAGTATGCGTTTGCCGGATTGCTGCGCGGTACCAAGACCGAAGTGGTGAAGTGTATCTCCAATGACCTTGAAGTGCCCGCCAGTGCGGAGATTGTGCTGGAAGGGTATATCGAACAAGGTGAAACGGCGCCGGAAGGGCCGTATGGCGACCACACCGGTTACTATAACGAAGTCGATAGTTTCCCGGTATTTACCGTGACGCATATTACCCAGCGTGAAGATGCGATTTACCATTCCACCTATACCGGGCGTCCGCCAGATGAGCCCGCGGTACTGGGCGTGGCGTTGAACGAAGTGTTTGTACCGATTCTGCAAAAACAGTTCCCGGAAATTGTCGATTTTTACCTGCCGCCGGAAGGCTGTTCTTATCGTCTGGCGGTAGTGACGATCAAAAAACAGTACGCCGGACACGCGAAGCGCGTCATGATGGGCGTCTGGTCGTTCTTACGCCAGTTTATGTACACTAAATTTGTGATCGTTTGCGATGATGACGTCAACGCACGCGACTGGAACGATGTGATTTGGGCGATTACCACCCGTATGGACCCGGCGCGGGATACTGTTCTGGTAGAAAATACGCCTATTGATTATCTGGATTTTGCCTCGCCTGTCTCCGGGCTGGGTTCAAAAATGGGGCTGGATGCCACGAATAAATGGCCGGGGGAAACCCAGCGTGAATGGGGACGTCCCATCAAAAAAGATCCAGATGTTGTCGCGCATATTGACGCCATCTGGGATGAACTGGCTATTTTTAACAACGGTAAAAGCGCCTGATGCGCGTTTGTTTTGCCCTATTTATCGATCCGACAGAGAAAGCGCATGACAACCTTAAGCTGTAAAGTGACCTCGGTAGAAGCTATCACGGATACCGTATATCGTGTCCGCATCGTGCCAGACGCGGCCTTTTCTTTTCGTGCTGGTCAGTATTTGATGGTAGTGATGGATGAGCGCGACAAACGTCCGTTCTCAATGGCCTCGACGCCGGATGAAAAAGGGTTTATCGAGCTGCATATTGGCGCTTCTGAAATCAACCTTTACGCGAAAGCAGTCATGGACCGCATCCTCAAAGATCATCAAATCGTGGTCGATATTCCCCACGGAGAAGCGTGGCTGCGCGATGATGAAGAGCGTCCGATGATTTTGATTGCGGGCGGCACCGGGTTCTCTTATGCCCGCTCGATTTTGCTGACAGCGTTGGCGCGTAACCCAAACCGTGATATCACCATTTACTGGGGCGGGCGTGAAGAGCAGCATCTGTATGATCTCTGCGAGCTTGAGGCGCTTTCGTTAAAGCACCCTGGTCTGCAAGTGGTGCCGGTGGTTGAACAACCGGAAGCAGGCTGGCGTGGGCGTACTGGTACCGTGTTAACGGCGGTATTGCAGGATCATGGTACGCTGGCAGAGCATGATATCTATATTGCCGGACGTTTTGAGATGGCGAAAATTGCCCGTGACCTGTTTTGCAGTGAGCGTAATGCGCGGGAAGATCGCCTGTTTGGCGATGCGTTTGCATTTATCTGAGATATAAAAAAACCCGCCCCTGACAGGCGGGAAGAACGGCAACTAAAACTTTATTCAGTGGCATTTAGATCTATGTCGCATCCGGCAATTGGTGCACGACGCCTGATGCGACGCTGGCGCGTCTTATCAGGCCTACATTGGTGCCGGATCGGTAGACCGGATAAGGCGTTCACGCCGCATCCGGCAAGTGGTTAAACCCGCTCAAACACCGTCGCAATACCCTGACCCAGACCGATACACATCGTCGCCAGACCAAACTGAACGTCTTTGCGTTCCATCAGATTCAGCAGCGTGGTGCTGATACGCGCACCGGAACAGCCCAGCGGATGACCCAGCGCGATCGCACCACCATTGAGGTTGATCTTCTCGTCAATCTGCTCCATTAGCCCGAGATCTTTAATGCACGGCAGGATCTGCGCGGCAAAGGCTTCGTTCATCTCAAACACGCCGATATCGCTGGCAGAAAGCCCCGCTTTTTTCAGCGCCAGCTTCGAGGCCGGAACCGGGCCGTAACCCATAATCGATGGGTCACAACCAACGACCGCCATCGAACGCACACGAGCGCGCGGCTTAAGACCTAATTCATGGGCGCGGCTTTCACTCATCACCAGCATGGCAGCTGCGCCATCGGAAAGTGCAGAAGATGTGCCCGCCGTTACCGTACCGTTTACTGGATCAAACGCCGGACGCAGCGTGGCGAGGGCTTCCACGGTGGTTTCCGGGCGAATCACTTCGTCGTAATTAAACTGCTTCAGGACGCCGTCGGCATCGTGACCACCAGTTGGGATGATTTCATTTTTAAATGCGGCCGACTGCGTGGCGGCCCAGGCGCGGGCGTGTGACCGCGCGGCAAAGGCATCCTGCATTTCACGGCTGATACCGTGCATACGCGCCAGCATTTCTGCCGTTAAGCCCATCATGCCCGCCGCTTTGGCGACATTGCGGCTCAGGCCGGGGTGAAAATCGACGCCGTGACTCATCGGCACATGGCCCATATGCTCCACGCCGCCAACCAGACATGCCTGCGCATCGCCAGTCATGATCATTCGTGCTGCGTCATGCAGTGCCTGCATGGATGAACCACACAAGCGATTGACGGTAACCGCCGGGACAGAGTGCGGCACTTCTGCCAGCAGCGCCGCGTTACGGGCGATATTAAAACCCTGCTCCAGCGTCTGCTGCACACAACCCCAGTAAATATCGTCGAGGGCCGCCGCTTCCAGCGCCGGGTTACGCGCCAGCAGGCTACGCATTAAATGAGCGGAGAGATCTTCTGCACGCACGTTACGAAAAGCACCGCCCTTCGAACGGCCCATCGGGGTGCGAATTGCATCGACAATGACAACCTGTTCCATTGTGACTCCTTAAGCCGTTTTCAGGTCGCCAACCGGACGGGCTGGCTCAACCGGGGGATAGTACGGTTCGTTATGACGCGCTTTATTACGCAGACCTTCCGGCACTTCATACAGCGGGCCGAGGTGCTGATATTGCTGTGCCATATCGAGGTATTTTGCGCTACCGAGGGTGTCCAGCCAGCGGAACGCGCCGCCGTGGAACGGAGGGAAGCCCAGGCCGTAGACCAGCGCCATATCCGCTTCCGCCGGAGTGGCGATAATGCCTTCCTCCAGACAGCGCACCACTTCGTTGACCATCGGGATCATCATGCGGGCGATAATCTCTTCTTCGCTGAAATCGCGCTTCGGCTGGCTCACTTCTGCCAGCAGGTCTTCAACGGCGGCGTCTTCTTCTTTCTTCGGCTTACCTTTGCTGTCTTCTTTATAACGCCAGAAACCGAGGCCGTTCTTCTGACCAAAGCGGTTGGCATCAAACAGCGCGTCGATGGCATCGCGGTAATCTTTCTGCATCCGCTGCGGGAAGCCTGCTGCCATGACAGCCTGAGCGTGATGCGCGGTATCAATGCCCACGACATCCAGCAGATATGCCGGACCCATCGGCCAGCCAAACTGTTTTTCCATCACTTTGTCGATCTTGCGGAAATCCGCGCCGTCGCGCAGCAGCTGGCTGAAACCGGCGAAATACGGGAACAGCACGCGGTTAACAAAGAAGCCGGGGCAGTCGTTAACCACAATCGGCGTCTTGCCCATCTTGCTCGCCCAGGCGACAACTTTCGCGATGGTTTCGTCGGAGCTTTTCTCGCCGCGAATAATTTCTACCAACGGCATCCGGTGTACCGGGTTAAAAAAGTGCATTCCGCAGAAGTTTTCCGGGCGTTCCAGCGCGTTGGCCAGTTCGCTGATAGGAATGGTTGAAGTGTTAGACGCCAGCACGGTATCCGGGCGTACTTTTTGTTCGGTTTCTGCCAGTACGGCTTTTTTCACTTTCGGGTTTTCGACAACCGCTTCTACCACAACATCCACGCGGTCAAACCCGGCGTAGTCGAGCGTTGGGTGGATTGTGGAGATCACGCCAGCCAGTTTCAGACCATCGATCTTGCCGCGCTCAAGCTGCTTGTTCAGCAGTTTCGCGGCTTCGGTCATGCCGAGGGTTAACGACTTGTCGTTGATATCTTTCATGACAACCGGCACGCCTTTCCACGCAGACTGGTAAGCGATGCCGCCGCCCATAATGCCTGCACCCAGCACCGCGGCCTGTTTCGGGGTTTCAACGTCTTTGGTGAGTTTCTTCGCTTTGCCTTTTACATATTGATCGTTAAGGAAAATGCCGACCAGTGCGCGGGCTTCGTTGGTATGCGCCAGCGGGACAAAACTTTTGTTTTCCAGGTTTAAGGCTTCTTCACGACCAAAACGGGCCGCAGCTTCAATGGTTTTTACTGCGGTGATGGGGGCCGGATAATGTTTCCCCGCTGTTTGTGCGACCATCCCTTTAGCGATGGTGAAGCTCATGGTGGCTTCAATCTTGCTCAGTTTTAGTGGTTCCAGCTTCGGCTGACGTTTTGCTTTCCAGTCGAGGTCGCCGTTAATGGCCTGGCGTAAAACCGCCTTTGCGCCTTCAACCAGTTTTTCTGCTTTGACTACGCCATCCACCAGACCGATTTTCAGCGCCTGATCCGCGCCGACATCTTTACCGGCGGCAATGATTTCCAGCGCACTGTCAGCGCCCAGCATACGTGGCATACGTACAGAACCGCCAAAGCCCGGCATGATGCCCAGTTTGGTTTCCGGCAGACCGATGCGCAGATCCGGCGTCGCCAGACGATAATCGGTCGCCAGCACGCATTCGCAGCCACCGCCCAGCGCATAGCCGTTGACGGCAGCAATGGTCGGCACCGGCAGATCTTCCAGGCGATTAAACACGCTATTGGCAAAGTGCAGCCACTGACTTAACTGTTCTTCAGGAACGAGGAACAGGGACAAAAATTCGGTGATATCAGCACCGACGATAAAGGCTGCTTTGTTCGAACGCAGCAGCAGCCCTTTTAGATCTGATTGCTGTTCCAGCACGCCGATGGCCTCGCCGAGGCTGGCGACGGTCGCAGTGTCGAGTTTATTAACTGAACCTGGGGCATCAAATACCAGTTCGGCAATGCCATCTTCCAGCCAGTCAAGGTACAGGGTGTCGCCTTTGTAAAGCATGTCAGTCTCCTGAATCCGCAAGGTGATCTGGTCGTACCAGATGCATCGAAGTGTGTATTTTGTGTTAAAAATATGCAAATAAAAGATTAAAGAAATGCCGATCTGATCACGCTCGGCAGAAATCACGCTCTGGATGAACGATGTGCTAAGATGCGGAGACTTAAGGTCAAAAAAACAGAAGGGTAAAAAATGGAATCACTGGCCTCACTCTATAAAAATCATATAGCTACCTTACAGGAACGGACTCGCGATGCGCTGGCGCGCTTCAAGCTGGATGCGTTACTTATTCACTCCGGCGAACTGTTCAACGTTTTTCTCGACGATCATCCCTATCCGTTTAAAGTGAACCCGCAATTCAAAGCGTGGGTGCCGGTAACTCAGGTGCCAAACTGCTGGCTGCTGGTGGATGGCGTGAACAAGCCGAAACTGTGGTTCTATCTGCCGGTTGATTACTGGCACAACGTCGAACCGCTGCCGACCTCTTTCTGGACTGAAGACGTGGAAGTGATCGCGCTGCCGAAAGCCGATGGCATTGGTAGCCTGCTGCCTGCTGCGCGCGGGAATATCGGTTATATCGGTCCGGTGCCGGAACGTGCGCTGCAACTGGGTATTGAGGCCAGCAATATCAACCCGAAAGGGGTGATCGACTACCTGCATTACTACCGCTCCTTCAAAACCGAGTACGAACTGGCCTGTATGCGTGAAGCGCAGAAAATGGCGGTCAACGGTCATCGCGCGGCAGAAGAAGCGTTCCGTTCTGGCATGAGCGAGTTCGATATCAACATTGCCTATCTGACCGCGACCGGTCATCGTGATACCGACGTACCTTACAGCAACATTGTGGCGCTCAACGAACACGCTGCGGTGTTGCATTACACCAAACTGGACCACCAGGCACCGGAAGAGATGCGCAGCTTCCTGCTGGATGCCGGGGCCGAATATAACGGCTATGCGGCTGACCTGACCCGTACCTGGTCGGCAAAAAGTGACAACGACTACGCACAGCTGGTGAAAGACGTAAATGATGAACAACTGGCGCTGATCGCTACCATGAAAGCAGGCGTCAGCTATGTGGATTACCACATCCAGTTCCATCAGCGCATCGCCAAACTGCTGCGTAAACATCAAATCATCACCGATATGAGTGAAGAAGCGATGGTCGAAAACGATCTCACCGGACCGTTTATGCCGCACGGTATTGGCCATCCGCTGGGCCTGCAGGTGCATGACGTAGCCGGTTTTATGCAGGATGATAGCGGTACGCACCTCGCGGCACCGGCAAAATATCCGTACCTGCGCTGCACCCGTATTCTCCAGCCGGGCATGGTGTTAACCATCGAACCGGGTATCTACTTCATTGAATCGCTGCTGGCACCGTGGCGTGAAGGGCAGTTCAGCAAGCACTTCAACTGGCAGAAAATTGAAGCACTGAAACCGTTCGGCGGCATTCGTATCGAAGACAACGTGGTGATCCACGAAAACAACGTGGAAAACATGACCCGGGATCTGAAACTGGCGTGATGGAAAGCTGGTTAATTCCTGCGGCACCGGTCACGGTCGTTGAAGAGATCAAAAAGAGCCGCTTCATAACGATGTTGGCGCATACCGATGGCGTTGAGGCGGCGAAAGCGTTTGTTGAATCGGTGCGGGCAGAACACCCCGATGCCCGCCACCATTGCGTGGCGTGGGTGGCGGGTGCGCCGGATGATTCTCAACAGCTGGGTTTCTCTGACGACGGGGAGCCGGCGGGAACGGCAGGTAAACCGATGCTCGCCCAGCTAATGGGCAGCGGCGTCGGGGAAATTACCGCTGTGGTAGTGCGCTACTACGGCGGCATATTGCTTGGCACCGGTGGGTTAGTGAAAGCGTATGGCGGCGGCGTGAATCAGGCGCTGCGCCAGCTAACGACCCAACGCAAGACGCCATTAACCGAATATACTTTGCAATGTGAATATAGTCAGTTAACCGGCATTGAAGCGTTGCTGGGGCAGTGTGACGGCAAAATTATCAACAGTGATTATCAGGCATTCGTTCTGCTGCGGGTGGCGCTTCCGGCGGCGAAAGTGGCTGAATTTTCCGCAAAGCTGGCGGATTTTAGCCGTGGTTCATTGCAATTGTTAGCGATTGAAGAATAATCCCCACTTCGTTTTGCAGAACTAAGGAAGCGGCAGAGATGCATTTTCGCGCCATTACCCGAATCGTTGGACTACTGGTCATCTTATTTTCAGGGACCATGATTATCCCTGGGCTGGTAGCACTCATCTACCGGGATGGAGCGGGCCGCGCTTTTACCCAGACCTTTTTTGTCGCCCTCGCCATTGGCTCTATGCTGTGGTGGCCGAACCGCAAAGAGAAAGGCGAACTTAAATCCCGTGAGGGGTTTCTGATAGTGGTGCTGTTCTGGACCGTGCTGGGTAGCGTCGGTGCGCTCCCTTTTATCTTCTCGGAAAGCCCGAACCTCACGATTACCGATGCGTTTTTTGAATCTTTCTCTGGCCTGACCACCACCGGGGCCACTACGCTGGTGGGGCTGGATTCGCTCCCTCACGCCATCCTCTTTTATCGCCAGATGCTGCAATGGTTTGGCGGGATGGGGATCATCGTGTTAGCGGTTGCGATACTGCCTATCCTCGGCGTGGGTGGGATGCAGCTCTATCGCGCAGAAATGCCCGGCCCGCTGAAAGATAACAAAATGCGCCCGCGAATTGCGGAAACGGCGAAAACCCTGTGGTTGATTTATGTCTTGCTGACCGTCGCCTGTGCGCTGGCGTTGTGGTTTGCCGGAATGGATGCCTTTGATGCCATCGGCCATAGCTTTGCGACTATCGCTATTGGCGGCTTCTCGACACATGATGCCAGTATCGGTTATTTCGATAGCCCGACTATTAACACTATCATTGCTATCTTCCTGCTGATCTCCGGCTGTAACTACGGTCTGCACTTTTCACTGTTAAGTGGGCGTAGTCTGAAGGTTTATTGGCGCGATCCGGAATTTCGCATGTTTATCGGCGTACAGTTTACGCTGGTGGTTATTTGTACCCTCGTACTGTGGTTTCATAATGTCTACAGTTCGGCGCTGATGACAATTAACCAGGCGTTTTTCCAGGTGGTGTCGATGGCGACAACCGCCGGGTTTACGACTGACAGCATTGCCCGCTGGCCGCTCTTTTTGCCGGTACTGCTTTTATGTTCGGCTTTTATCGGCGGTTGCGCCGGGTCAACGGGCGGTGGCCTGAAAGTGATCCGCATCCTGCTGCTGTTTAAGCAGGGGAACCGTGAGCTGAAACGACTGGTGCATCCGAACGCCGTCTATAGCATTAAGCTGGGGAATCGCGCACTGCCGGAACGTATCCTCGAAGCCGTTTGGGGATTTTTCTCCGCCTATGCATTGGTGTTTATTGTCAGTATGCTGGCGATTATCGCCACGGGCGTGGATGACTTTTCTGCCTTTGCCTCAGTTGTTGCGACATTGAATAACCTGGGGCCAGGGCTTGGCGTGGTTGCTGATAACTTTACCAGTATGAACCCGGTGGCTAAATGGATCCTGATTGCCAACATGCTGTTTGGTCGTCTCGAGGTCTTTACATTGCTGGTGCTCTTTACCCCGACTTTCTGGCGTGAATGATGGAGTAATACGTGAAAACATTAATTCTTTTCTCAACAAGGGACGGACAAACGCGCGAGATTGCCTCCTACCTGGCTTCGGAACTGAAAGAACTGGGGATCCAGACGGATGTCGCCAATGTGCACCGCATTGAAGAACCACAATGGGAAAATTATGACCGTGTGGTCATTGGTGCTTCTATTCGCTATGGTCACTACCACTCTGCGTTCCAGGAATTTGTCAAAAAACATGCGACGCGACTGAATTCGATGCCGAGCGCCTTTTATTCCGTAAACCTGGTGGCGCGCAAACCGGAGAAGCGTACTCCACAGACCAACAGCTACGCGCGGAAGTTTCTGATGAACTCGCAATGGCGTCCCGATCACTGCGCGGTCATTGCCGGGGCGCTGCGTTACCCACGTTATCGCTGGTACGATCGTTTTATGATCAAGCTAATTATGAAGATGTCAGGCGGTGAAACGGATACGCGCAAAGAAGTTGTCTATACCGATTGGGAGCAGGTGGCGAATTTCGCCCGAGAAATCGCCCATTTAACCGACAAATCGACGCTGAAATAAGCATAAAGAATAAAAAATGCGCGGTCAGAAAATTATTTTAAATTTCCTCTTGTCAGGCCGGAATAACTCCCTATAATGCGCCACCACTGACACGGAACAACGGCAAACACGCCGCCGGGTCAGCGGGGTTCTCCTGAG